>JAYVWQ010000485.1:0-8503 GCA_043785945.1 Akkermansia sp. | reverse complement strand
CCGGCTTCACCGCGCCGGATGAGGTCGGCGGCGCTGTGGCCGTGAAACTCCTCGTTCTCGGCCAGCAGCCAGCGGCCAATCTCCGGCGGCTTCATCAGCTCCTTGAGTTCATCGAAGACGGCCTGGAGTTCGCGCAACCGGGCCGCATAGACGGCGCTGATGGGTTCGCCCTGTTCCCAGTTCACCAGCGCACGGTCCGAGCAATTCATCACGCGGGCCAGTTGCGGACGGCTCCACCCGAGCGCGGCCCGGAGCCGGGACAGGGCGGCGCTCAGTCCGCGCATCCGAACTGGACTGATTTCAAACGTGAGACGTTTCATTCATCCGTTGCAGTTCATGCCAGGCCGAGTTGTTTGCGGAGGGCGTCCGCGCTCAGGCGGGGCTTGCCCTGATTGCGGGCGCGGGCTTCGAGCAAATCGAGGTAGTCGGTCATGTCTTCCAGGTGCTCGCGCAATTTGGAAATTTCTTTCAGCACGATTTTCTGCTGCGCCTTGAAGGTCGGTTTTTCAAGTTGGCTAATCATACACGTCTTTCCGGTTGCCGATCTTTTGAATCACAATCACGTCGCGCTCGACATCAAACAGGATTCGATGGTCGCCCACCCGCAGGCGATAACCGATGTCCGCGTTCTGGAGCCGCTTGATGTCAACATGAAGGCCGTTCTCAAGTCGCGCAACCCGGCGGAGAATCTGGTCAGCCTGCTTCTTGGGCAAAGCCCGCAAATCGTCGGCAATGGAATCCGCGAATTCGATTCGGTAGCGCGTTGGTCGCACCCGGCGATTGTGCGCGGTTCACCGATGCGACGCAATAAACTCCTCGCCGACGGGCCGTTGATTTCCCATTCGTGACCGCAACTTCGCTTCAAACAAACTTTCCCGGATTCAAAATGCCGCGCGGGTCGAGGGCGCGCTTGATGGTGCGGTGCAGGCCGCGCACTTCTGCGCCCGCCGCGAGGGGCCACCACTTCTTCTTCGCCAGCCCGATGCCGTGCTCGCCGGTGATGACGCCGCCAAGTTTGATCACACCGGCAAACAAATCATCCAGCGCGGCCTCGCTGCGGCGCTGGGCGTCGGGGTCGGTGCGGTCCACCATGACGTTGACGTGGATGTTGCCGTCGCCGGCGTGGCCGAAGCACGCGATGGGCACACGGTGTTTGCGCTGCAACCGGGCGGCGAAGGTGAACAGTTCCTCCAGCCGTCCGCGCGGCACCACGATGTCTTCGTTCAGCTTGGTCAGGCCGGTGTCGCGCAGGGCATAGGAAAACTCGCGGCGCAGTTGCCAGATTTTTTCGCACTCCGCCGCACCGAACGCGCGGTCGATGAAGAGCGGCTGCATGGTGCGCAGCATTTTCTCCAGCGCATGAATCTCCCCGCGCACGGATGCGGACTGGCCGTCCAGCTCCGTGATGATGTGCGCTCCGCAGCCGCCGAGACGCGCGCTGCCGGTGCGCTTCTGCGCGGCTGCGAGAGTGAAGGCGTCGGCCACTTCCAGCGCGCAGGGCAGATAACCGGCGGCGAATATTTTCCGAATGGCGCTTGTGGCCTCCTTCATGGTGGCGAAACCAACGCCCAGCGCGGCGCGTTCCGGCGGGAGCGGCAGGAGCTTGAGCGTGGCCTCGGTAATGACGCCGAGCATCCCCTCCGAGCCGACGAAGAAACGCCAGAGGTCGAAGCCGGATTTGTTTTTGTGCGTGCGGCTGCCGAGACGCGCGATGGTGCCGTCGGCCAGCACTACTTCAAGTCCAAGGACGTAGTCGCGCGTGACGCCGTACTTCAGGCAGCGCGGCCCGCCCGCGTTGGTCGCGATGTTGCCGCCAAGGGAGCAATCCGCGCGGCTCGCCGGATCGGGCGGATAGAACAAACCCTTCGCCTCGACGGCGTCCTGCAATTGTTTGGTCAGCACGGCGGGCTGCACGACGGCGACAAAATCATCGGCGTTGATTTCCTTGAGGCGCTTCATGCGCTCCAGCGAAAGCGCGATGCCGCCGCGCACCGGCACGCAGCCGCCCACGTAGCCGTGCCCGGCCCCGCGCGGCGTGACGGGAATGCGATGCTCGTTGGCAAAGCGGAGAATGGTGGAGACGGCCTGGGTGTCGCGCGGCCGGGCCACGGCTTCGGGCAGGTGCGAAGCGAACCATTTGTCGCCCGCGTAGTTTTTGCAGAAGGCTTCGTCGAGGCGCAGTTCGCCGGGGCGGAGCAGCCGTTGCAGTTTGGTGAAAGCGTTTCGTCGCGACATCGCGGGGAATGATTCAGCGCACGGGCGGCAGCGCAACTGCAATTCTCGGCCGAACACGGAATGATGTCTCGCGAAGAGCGCGATGGCGGCGAAGCCGATGGAACAACTCAGGCCGCAATGGTGTCGGGCTGCTTCACATCCGCGAAGATGATTACGCCGGCTCCGGTCTGGAGCAGGCTAGTGACCGCGCAGTAGGCGGTCTGACCGATGAGATGCTGGGCGTGGTTGATCACGACCATGGTGCCGTCGTTCAGGTAGGCCACGCCCTGGCCCTTGTCCTTGCCCTCGCGGGCAATGCGCAGGTGCAATACTTCGCCCGGCAGGATGACGGGCTTCAACTTGGCGATAACCTCCGCGACGTTCACGCACGTCACCGATTGCAGCTCCGCCACCTTGGTCAGATTAAAGTCGGTGGTGAAGAGTTTGCCACCGACGGCCTTGGCCAGATGAACCAGCTTGCCATCGACTTCTTTCTCTTCCGGGAAATCGCTTTCGTGGATTTTCATTTCCACGCGGGTGTTCTGCTGGATGCGGTTGAGCATGTCCAAGCCGCGCCGGCCGCGCGCCCGGCGCATGGCGTCCGCCGAGTCGGCGATGGTCTGCAATTCCTTCAGGACAAAGCGCGGCACCACGACCAGACCTTCCACCACGCCCTCCTCGATCAAATCCACGATGCGGCCGTCGATGATGGCGCTGGTGTCGAGCACGAGCGGGTTCTCGGGCTTGCTTTGCGAGGCGAAGCGCACGTAGGGGATGATGAGCGAGAAATCCTCCTTGTTGCTGCGCAAGGCGAGAATGATCCCGATGTAGCCGAAGGAGAGAAACAGCCCGAGCCGGATGATCCAGCGCGTGCTCTCGGCGGTGCCTTCAAAGAGTTGCGAGGCGTCGAGCAGCCACGCAATGAACGTGCCGAGAAGCAGACCGAACGTGACGGAAGAAAAAGCGCGCAGGGAAAAACCCTTGAGCATCTCGTCGAGGGCGATGAGCAGGCCACCCAGGCCGAAGCCTATCATGAGGCCGAACTCTCCACCGTTGATGACGAGGGGAAACTTCTGGCTCACCGCGTAGCCCGCCACCGTACAAAGAAACAGGAACGAAAGACGGATGACCCAGAGCGTGGTTGCGGCGGCGTTAATCGGGGGCGTCTTCATTTCATGCCTGACTTGCCGGAGTAGGGCGAAGGGACCGCCGATTTGGGTTCCTTGGGTTTGTAGAGCAGTCCGAAGCGGCTCAGGTTGCTGCTCAAGATTTCCAGATTCCCGAAAGTGTTCGAGACGGAGAGACGCATCCGCTCATCCTTGAGCAGTCCGCCCACCAGCCCTTTGCCAGATTCAATGTCCGCCGTCATTTGTTTCATCGACGCCGTGGCGTCACGCAGATTTTTCATCGACTCGTTCAACTCCGTCCGGTTGGTGTTGACCGTTTCATCCAAGTTCATCGCCAGCTTCTCCAGTTTCCTTGAGAAGCTGACCATGTTGCTGAAAGTCAGGGCGAGAGCCGGGGCGTTGTTCGTCACAATGGCCGAAGCATTGTCCACGAGACCGAGCGTGCGGTCGGACATGCGCTCGAAGTTGGCGATGGTCTGCGAAAGATTGGAGAGAGTTTGCGCGTCGAGCACCTGTTTGTTCACCCGATCCACCGCCTGCCCCACACTTGCGCCCAGTTGATCAAAGCGCTTGAGCAAATCCGTGGTCGAGCGCGCCACTTCCAGCAGGTTGAACGGCTCCTCGCCTTTCACCTCCTCGCCGTTGGCCAGCAGCGGCGACTCCTGCGAGCCGGGATAAATGATGACGAACTGGTCGCCCAGCACGCCGATCTGCTCGATGACAAACCGCGCATCCTTGCGCAGCGGATACTGCTGCAAAATCTGCAAACGAATGAGCACGCTCTTGGTGCCCTGGTCCAACTCCACAGATTGCACGTTGCCGATCTGCACGCCGGAGAGAAAAACCGCCGAGCGCGGCTTCAACCCGGCCACGCTCCTGGCCCGCATGACGATCTCATACTTGCCTTTGAAGAAGCCCACGCCCCGGCTGAAGGTCAGCATCAGCCCGGCGATCAGCACGATGCCGAGGACGACGAACAAACCCACCCAGCCCGCATATTTCTTCTCGCTCATGTCAAATCACGCTCCTTCTTTGTCTGAAATGCCGTTCACAAACTGATGCACAATCGGATCGGTCGAACTGAAAATTTCGTCCGGCGTCCCCTCCACGTAAATTTTCCCCTGATGCAGCATGAGGATGCGCTGCCCCACCCGCCGCGCGCTCCGCATGTCATGCGTCACGACCACGCTCGTCACCTTCATCCGGTCGCGCACCCGCACGATGAGCTGATCGATGCTGTCCGAGACAATCGGGTCCAGGCCCGTGGTCGGCTCATCGTAGAGCACGATCTCCGGGCGATAAACGATGGCCCGGGCCAGGCCCACCCGCTTTCTCATGCCGCCGGAAAGTTCAGAAGGTTTTTTGCGTTCGGTGCCGGGCAGATCGACCATTTCCAGCGCCTCGGAAACACGTTTGTCCAACTCCGCCGTGGTCAGATTCTTCTCCCGCCGCAGCGCGAAGCCCACGTTCTCCGCCACCGTCATCGAGTCAAACAACGCCGCGCCCTGAAAGAGCATGCCGAACTTGTGCCGCACGCTGATCAGCCGCCGCTCGTTCATGCGCACGATGTTCTCCCGGTCGATGATGACCTCGCCCGAGTCCGGCCGGGTCAGGCCGATCAGGTGTTTGAGCAGCACGCTCTTGCCCCCGCCGCTGCGCCCGATGATGACCACGGACTCGCCCTCGGCGATGCGCAGGTTCACCCCGTCGAGGACGATCTGGGCACCAAAGCTCTTCCGGACTTCGCGCGCTTCGATCATTCGGCTTGCAGGAGGTTGTTGAGGAACATGGTGAGAAAGAAGTTGCTGATCAAAATCGTGATCGAAGAATAAACCACCGCCTCCGTGGTCGCGCGGCCCACGCCCTCCGCGCCCTCGCCGCAAGTCATGCCCTTGTGGCAACTGATGACCGAGATGATCGCGCCATAGACCACCGACTTGATCAGCCCCGTCACCACATTCGTGGTCGTGGTGTAGTGCAGCATGTTTTCCCAGGTGTAGGTCGGATCGATGTCGAAGAAATACACGGCCAGCAACCAGGCCGAGCCGATGCCGATGGTCACCGAGGCCGCCGTGAGCAGCGGCATGGCAATGGTCGTGGCCAGCACGCGCGGCAGCACCAGATAATCCACCGGATGCGTGGCCAGCGTGCGCAACGCATCGATTTGCTCCGTTACTTTCATCGTCCCCAGCTCCGCCGCCAGAGCCGCGCCCACCCGGCCCGCCACCATCAGGCCCGTCAGCACCGGGCCAAGCTCACTGGCCATCGTCACGCTCACCAAGGCCAGCGCGCCCGTATCCATGCGCACCTTGTGAAACTGAAAATACGTCTGCGCGCACAGCACCAGCCCGGTGAACCCGCCCGTGATGAAGACGACCGACTGGGATTTGATGCCGATGAAATAAAGCTGATAGATGAGGTCGCGGCCCGTGACGCGGCCCCGGCACGCCGAATACAACACCTCGCGGGCCAGCAGCGTCAGCTCGCCCAGTCCCTCGAACCATGCGAGGATTTTTCGTCCACCCAAAGCGTTCATGCGGGGGAGTGAATAGCAACCCCGCTGCTGCAATGCCAGCATGGAGGCCATTGAAAAAAGTGCGGGGCGGATGGGCGGGGGCGGGAAAGTGTGTCGATTGTTAGAACGGACCCCGTTCCGTTCTGCTAAGAATCAAAGTGACCCATACGCCGCGAACGCCTCTCGAAGCCGCGACACTCCGCCAAGTGTGCCTCGCGGTCGCCTTTGTAGTAGCCCTGACAAAATGGGCACTTGGTCTGGAATGGCCCACGAACCCGAGCGTGGCCTTTTGCTTCGGCGATTTGCTCCGTCATACCGCCTCCTCCGGATTTCTTGAAACGTTGAGATGCCATAGTCTGTTGAGTGCAGCGCAAGCTTAGTCTTCGTCACTTTTCTAGTGGTAGGACCTTAGTCTTTCCATCTTGGGAGTCTCGGAGGGTGCAATAAAACCCCTTGCCGGAAATTGAAATAAAATGTCGTTCAAGAAATCGCTCCAGTCTGTTGAGGTCTTCCCAGAGCGCGGTGGCGTGGTTCGCGTAATAAACTTCATGCTCGACTTGCGTGTATGGATTGAGCTCATGCGTCCATCTGTGAATCCGTTGATAGATGGAAATGAGATCCTCATGCGTTAGCCTTCTTTCGGGGACGCCTTCGATAATCGCTTTGACTCCCGCATCTTTCTGCTCTGCTACAGTGGCTTCACGAATCGTGCTCGGGCTGGGCAAGACCTCCAAACCCTTTTTCTTGAGGCTCTTTAGAATGTCTTCGGCATTCCACTTGCCCCTTGCATCCTTTGGGACAGTCGAAAGGCCATTCTCAATCGCTATCAAGCAGGCAAAAGCGGTAGCTTCCACGACTTTTCGACCCTGAAACGCAGCGGATTCGGCTCTTGAAAAGTTATCTGCAACCGATGCTTTAAGTTGCGCGATCACATCAAGACGCCCGCGCACAGTCTGCATTAGAGATTGGTAGTGGTAGTCGGATTTCACGCGGAGCAATCTAACCGAGCACAGCCCCACAAAAAGTTGGCGCAATTGGATATTGGAACGAGCCGGGCGCGGGTGGTTTTGGTTCGCGGTGCATGGGGGCAGGTAAGCAGCGGCGGGCGGTGGGGGCAATGCCAAATCAGCACGGCCAAGAGGGTGGGCCGTCGAGTTGAATCCCGCGTTCTCCCTCACCCCACCCTCTCCCGCTGGGAGAGGGAGCCGCGCGCGCCGCGTTGGGCGCATTTTCCCACGCGGGATTTGCTCCGGCGTCGGGAGCATCCACGGTCGCGTGGCTCCGTCCTCCCTCGCCCTCGGAGGGAGAGGGCCGGGGTGAGGGTGAAAACGTGGTCAGCCGGAGAGCGTTGGGTGGCGGCTTGATTCCGCTTCCTGCGAACACGTCTCCCCGATCCACGGCGCACGCGGAGCGACGCGCCCCACCTTCCGCGTTCGTCATTCGTCATTTGTTATTCTCGCATGTCACTGCCTTGACCCGTCCGCCACGCCTCCCTAGCCTGCGACGTCAGCGATGAGAAATTTCACCCATCGAGATCGTGGCTTCACCATTCTGGAGCTGCTGATCACCGTGGCCATTTTGTCCACGCTGGCCGCGCTGCTTCTGCCCTCGCTGGCGCGCGCGAAGGAACGGGCGCGGCGCATCTATTGTCAGAACAACCTCAAGCAAATCACCCTGGCGTTGAAAATTTTCGCCCAGGATCACGATGATGATTATCCATGGCACGCGCTGCCGGCCGATGGCGGCACCTATGGTTCATCGGCGGCGACGGGGTGGCGGAACTTCCGCGCCGTCTCGAATGAACTCGTCACGCCCAAGCCGCTGGTCTGCCCGAGCGACGCGGCCACCAAAATGATCGCGGGCGACTGGCCGCAATACACGGAGGCCGCCTACCGGAGCAATGCGCTGAGTTATTTCACCGGGCTGGATGGGTTCGAGGAAGTGCCCATCGCCATGCTGACGGGGGACCGGAATATCGCGGGCGGCACGGCCAGCACTTGCGGGAGCGTCTCGGCGAGCGGCGTGCCCGCGCGGCAATACCGGCCCGGCAATGCCTCCATCCGCTGGACGAACGCGGTGCATGGGCTGGCCGGGCATGTGGCGCTGACGGACGGAAGCGTGCAGTGGACAGATCAACGGGCCTTGCAGGAACTGGTGGCGTCGAGCCACCGGCTGTTGACCAACGGCACCTTGCAAACGCGCAGGGGGACGAGGCCGGACAACCACCTTTTACCGCCGCGCTGATCCGCGCGGGGGGTGGTGGGATGCTCCGGCAAAACCAAAGGAGGCGGAGCGAACTGCTCCGCCTCCCTGAAACTAAAAATTCAAAAACGCGAAGAACGGCCACCGCGGTCGCCTCCCCGATCTCCCCGGTCGCCGCCGCCGCCGCCGCCGTGGTAGTCACCACCACCGCCGCCGCCACTTCCCCCACGGTAGCCGCCGCCACCACCGCCGCCGCCACCACCCCGGTAGCCGCCACCGCCGCCACCGCCGGGCGCACGTTCTTCACGAGGACGCGCCTCGGTGACGGTGATGTCGCGGCCATTGAGGTTGTGGCCGGAGAGACCGCTGATGGCGGCCTGGGCTTCCTCGGGCGTGGACATGGTGACGAAGGCAAAACCTCGGGGGCGGCCCGTGGCGCGATCGG
>JAYVWQ010000484.1:0-2125 GCA_043785945.1 Akkermansia sp. | reverse complement strand
AAGGAACACGTCCTGACTCGCCATTCGGGCCGGGTGTTTTCCCAATTGCGGCGCGAAAGTAGGAACGTGGACGGTAAAGCGTCAAGGCATTATTCGGGCGCAAATCCTCAGACGATGCGCGGACCGAATGGCTGAAGATCGCGCAGACTGAAAATTACTTATCGCTAACGACGGCTTCGAGCGCCAATAGATAAGAGTTCGCTCCGAAACCCGTGATCTGCCCTCGACACACTGGAGCGATGAGACTCTTGTGACGAAACTCCTCGCGCGCATGGACGTTGGAGAGATGAATTTCGATGGTCGGCACCTGCACGGCGGCGATGGCATCACGCAGGGCGATGCTCGTATGAGTGTAGGCGGCGGCGTTCAGCACGACCCAGTCGAAATTCCCCTTGGCCTCCTGAATCCAAGTCACCAATTCCCCTTCCACATTCGACTGCCGGAACTCAATGGACGCGCCGACCTCGCCCGCCCGATGACGGACGCTAGCTTCAATTTCCGCCAGGGTGGTCCGCCCGTATTTCTCCGGCTCCCGCGTCCCCAGCAGGTTCAGGTTCGGACCATTCAGATACAGGATGCGCATCGGTCGGAGATTATTTAGGGCGGCAAGGAGCGTCCACAGGAAAGTCAGGCCAGGAACACCGGCTCATTTCTAAAACACTTTAGCTCACGTAGCGGGGATCAAACACCGGCCCCAAGCCATGCTTGCGGAGCAACTCGGCAAATTTGGCCAACCCGCGCTTCTCATCCGTGCCGAGGTGGTAGTGGATGTGCCAGCCCAGGTAATCCTTCCGAAAATCGAGGTCATACTCCGTGCGCGTGTGGATGATGTGGTCCAGCGTGTCCACCCCGAAGTCCTTGGCTTCGCGCAAGTGGCGGCGCAGCTCCTTGTTCTCCACCCCGCGCCGCAGCGCCCAGACCGCATAGACAAAGGGCAGCTTGGTCAGCTCAAACCAAGCCGTGCCCAAGTCCCAGATTTGGTGGTCATGTTCCGCCCGGCTGAAATCAATGGCTCGATCGCCGATGAGCAGCACCGCGTCGCAACTCGGGGCGGTCTCGTAGTCGGGCAGCGGAATCAACTCCGCCTGAATCCCGCGCTCAGCCAGCAGAACCCGCAGCAGGTTCACGCTGGTGAGCGAAGCCGGGTCGCAGAAAATCTCTCGCACCTCGGCAATGGGATAACGGTGAGCCACAAACACACTCCTCACCTCCCCGAGCGACGCGATGGCCACGCCGTCCAACACGTCGTAACGGTCATTCAGCAGCACCTCCGTCACACTCACCAAGGCGGCGTCCAGTTCATCACGGCGCAGCATCTCGGCCAGCTTGGACGGCGTGACAAACTGAATCTCATCCTCCAGCCCGCGCGTCAGCGGCACGGCATTGAGGTAGGGCACCGAGCCGACGCGGAAGGGCTTCAGCGATTGCTCCAGTTCCTGCTCGCGCTGTCGCTCGGTGGTGATGCGGTCGCGATCCACCCGTCGGGCCAGTTGCTCGGCGGATTCCGCCGGGGCCATGCGGAGCTTGGGTGTTTCGTCAGGTTTGCTCACAGTTTGCGGAACTCTTCCTCGGTCAGCCCGGCCTGTTTGAGGATGCTGCGAAAGGTGCCGGATGGAACATCACCCGGGTGCATTGCCACGTAGGTTTGCCGTCCGTCCGCATGGCGCAAGACGACATGGGAGCCGGATTGCCGTTTGATGACGAAACCCGCGCGCTGCAATCTCGCCAGAGCCTCACGCGCTTTGTAAGGCATCGTCGGGAAGTTCGAGGGTGGAGAACAGCGTTTCGCCGGATGGAGGAACCGTCTCGCCGTTCGCGCGCTTCTCGACGATCCACAACCGGAGCAGGTCGGCGGCGGCGGCGCGAGCCCCGTCAATACCCAGCCCGTGCGTAGTCAGACCCACGCTCGGAATGTGCGCGCAGAAATATCCGGGCGGAAAATCCTTGTCCGTCACTTTTTCAAACAAGACGCCGAAGTTCATGGCGGCAGCGTATCGCGACGCAATTGAAGGGTCAACCCGGCTGCTTGCGGCTGCTTGGCGTTCAAAGCGCCGCCGAATTTGGCGCGGTTAACCGGAGTTTGGCTTGGAAAAATCGTGCAGCTTGTGTTCCCTTTGAAAAACAG
>JAYVWQ010000483.1:0-8004 GCA_043785945.1 Akkermansia sp. | reverse complement strand
GCAATTGAACGTGCCCATCTCGCGCAAGAACTGGCTGGGCTACCGCTTTGCCACCGAGCCGCACTGCGATCTCGCCGAGCAACTCACCTTCTACAGCGTAAGCGGCCGCGACGGCGCGGCGCGCAAGTTCAATTTGGATTTTTACTGCAAAGCCTTCGGCATCGAATCGCCCAAGGGTGGCGGCGTGACCGGCATGGACGTGAGCCGACTCATGGACGAGGGCCGTCATCGCGAGATCGCTGAATACTGCCTGCGCGACGTGGTGGCCACGGTCCGGCTCCATCAGATTTGGAAGGAGCGGCTTGCCGGCATCAAATGAGCGCGCCCGTGCTCGTCTGTTTCGCCGTATCGCAGGAGGCGGGGGCGTTTCAGAAAATGGTTCGTGGTCGGGATGACGTGCGCGTAATCATCACCGGCATGGGCGCACGGAATGCGGAACGCAGCATCCGCGCGGTGCTGAAAGAGTTCCAACCCGCGCGCATCTTCACCTGCGGCTTCGCGGGCGCGCTCGATCCCAAACTGCAAATTGGCGACGTAGTGTTCGACCGCCTGACCACGCGGGCGGAACGCGCGATGCAACTTGAGTCGTTCCACGCCCTGCCCGCTCTTTTCCTCTGCGCTAAAACGGTCGCCGTCACCGTCGGTGAAAAAGCCGCCCTGCGATCCAGCAGCCACGCCGACGTGGTGGAGATGGAATCGGAAATCATCCACGCCATCTGCGCCGCGCGCGGCCTGGAGTGCGTGACCCTGCGCGCCATCTCGGACACGGCGCAGGAAGACCTGCCGCTCAACTTCAATGTGCTGCTCACGCCTGACGAAAGATTAAGCGCGGCGCGGCTGGCGTGGGCCATTATGAAAGCACCGCAGAAAATTCCCGCGTTGATGAGGCTGGGCCGGAACAGCGCGCGGGCGGCGGAGCAACTGGCGCAAGTGCTAGCGCCACTCCTTTGAAGCGAACCGCCCGGGTCCCCCGGCATTCCCTTTTGCTCGCCAAGCAGCAGGCTCTCATGTAACCACCGTCCCCAATGATCACATCCCTGAACGCGCGCGCTTTTCTGACCCTCTGCTTCCTCGTCACCACGGCGGCCGGGGCGGCCGACCTGCCGGCCATCCCGACCAACTCCCTCGCCACGAAGCAGAAACTCCTTTTCTCCGATGACTTCGAAGGGGCCGAACCCGCCCCAGTCTGGCACAAGGTTGTTCCCACCTTCACCATCGAGAAGGGCACGCTCAAAGGCACGCAGACCCGGGACAAGAATATTCCCGCCACCGACGGCCAGCCTGCCATCACGTCCCACGCCGCGGTGCATGGTCTGGAAATCCCGACCCGGGACAGTGTCGTCGAAGTAAAAATTCGTTTTGCAGGAGCCTCCATGATCGACGTCGAGTTTGACGACCGCAAATACACCGGCGCTCACTACGGCCATCTCTGCCGCGCCCAGGTCCGCACCAACGGCGTCACCATCGTGGACGAGCGCGACGGCAGCATGCGCAACGACATCTATGAGATGAGCAAGGATGCCACGAAGAAGGACGCGCGCAAAAAGCTTCTCGCCGGCCGCCAAGTCACTTATCCCGCCCAACTCAAAGCCGGCCAGTGGTACACCCTCGTCGTCGAGACGGTGGGCGACGCCATGCGCGTCACCATTGATGGCAAGCCCGCCGCTTTCCTCAAGTCCTCGGGCCTCGGCCACGCCACCAAATCCAAGATTGAACTCGGGGTGGCCGGCAAGGACGGCTTCTTCGACGACCTTAAAGTTTGGCAAGCCGAGCCTGCGAAGTAAGGCGGCGGACGACGTTACTGGCCCCGTCCTAAACCTGACGCCACCGGCAGGTTCACCGGGAGCCTGACTTCGGTTCTTCGGACCTGGCCTGCCCCGTCCGGCCCAACAGGCGCCCCACTCGTTCCACCAGATCACGGGGGCTGAAAGGTTTGGTCAGAAAATCCCCCGCCCCGGCGGCCAAACTGTTCACCCGCGCCATTTCGCCGGTCGCCGCCGTAACCATGAGAATGGGCGTGGTCCGGGTGGAGGGCTGGCTATGCAGAATTTCGCAGACGGACAATCCGTCCAGCCCGTCCATCATCACATCCAGCACGACGAGGTCGGGACGGTAGCGCCGGACCTTGTGCAGGGCTTCCAGGCCGTTGCTCGCGGAGACCACTTCGTAGTCACGCAGTCGGAGGTTGAACCCGATGAGTTCAACCATGTCGGCCTCATCATCCACGACCAGAATCTTCGCTCTCATGTCAGCACCTTGGTCTCCGCGCCGGGAGCGGGCAACGACAAGGCGGTGAAGGTGACGTGACAATTGGACGCCGCGAGGGCCGCAAGAGGGAGGAGCGGCGCTTCCACTCCATTGCCCCGATTGGATTTGCCTCGCCCCCCTTGCCTCCCTATAAAAACAGAACACGCCATGTCCATCACGTCGCAGTCAGCCACCGGGAAAAATTCACGCTTCCTCCTCTTCGTATGGTGGCTCGCGCTGGCGCTGTTCATCGCCGCACCGTTGCAAGCGCAGATCAATTTTGACGTGTTCATCGGGCACGGACTCGGGGTGGCGGACAGCGTGGTGGCGGAGGCGAGCTGGTTTCCCGTGACGTGCGAAATCCAGAACGACGGGCCGACCTTCACCGGCACGGTCGAGATCACCGGCGGGCAATTCGGCAACGGGCAGACCCGCAGCATCACGGTCGAGCTGCCCACGCACACCAAGAAGCGATTCACCGTGCCGGTTTATTGCCCGAGCCGTTTTCGTGTCGGCGTCGAAGCGCGACTGCGCAACGAGAAGGGCAAGATCATCGCCGAGCGGCTGGGTCTCGACGCGCGCGCCGTGGTGGACTGGCAAAGTCCGGTCATCGGCAGCCTCTCCCGCTCGCACGGCGGCGCAGCGGCCTTGCCGGAGGGCGTGGGCAAGAACTCGCAGCTTCATCCGACGACCACGCACCTGGCGCCTGAGCTGTTCCCAGACAATCCGCTCACGCTCGAATCGCTTTCCACCATTTACCTGCACTCGGCGCGGGCGGCGGAATTGAAGGTGCCGCAATACAACGCGCTGCTGGCCTGGGTCCACGGCGGCGGGCATTTGATTCTCGGCGTGGAAAATCCCGGCGACGTGAACGCCGCCGGCTGGCTGCAAAGTTTTCTCCCCTGCGTGCTCGGCGACGTGACGCCGCAAGCCAATCACGGCGCACTCCAGCAATGGCTGGAGACAATCCAAGGCGATGAACCAACCCCGCGCGCACGACCGGTGAAGAGCAAAGCCGGGAAATTGCAGCCCTTCCAGAATCCCTACCCGCAACTGACCAATGATGACGCCTTCGAGTCCGCCTCTTTGCCCGTGGTCGGCGCCACGCTGCGCGATGGCACGGTGCTGATCGGGAGCAAGGAAGCGCCGCTCGCCCTGCAAGCCGCACGCGGACGCGGACAAGTGACGGTGCTGCTCTTCAGCCCGGAGTTGGAGCCGGTCCGTTCGTGGAAAAACAAAAATTGGATGTGGGCCAAGCTCGGCCGTGTGCCGGTCGAGTGGCTCGCCTCGGCCAACACGGCCAACAGCGGTTCCATGCCGCTGGACGGCGTCTTCGGCGCGATGGTGGACAGTAAACAAATTCGTAAACTTCCCGTAGGCTGGCTGCTCTTGCTGCTCCTCGCTTATCTCGTGGTCATCGGCCCGCTCGACCAATACTGGCTCAAGAAGATCAACCGGCAGATGCTCACGTGGATCACCTTCCCCAGCTATGTGGTGCTCTTCTCGCTCCTCATTTATTTCATCGGCTACAAGCTGCGCTCCGGCGAAATGGAGTGGAACGAATTGCACCTCGTGGATGTGACCCCGCATGGCACGCGCGCGGATTTGCGCGGGCGCATCTACGGCTCGGCCTACTCGCCAGCCAACGCGAAATACGTCGTCTCGTCGGAACAAGGCTACTCGACGTTGCGCGGCGAAGTCGGCCAGGGCGGCGCGCAGGAGGTGAGCAAGGCGGCGGTCGAGCAGCGGGGCAATGGCTTCCTCGCGCAGCTCTCCGTGCCGGTGTGGACGAGCCAGCTCTTCGTCAACGACTGGTGGAAGCAGGCTGCCTCCCCCCTCAACGTCGCCATCACCGCGCGGCCCGACCGCTTCGACGTGAAGGTGGAGAATCCGTCCGGCAAAAAAATCCCGCAGGCCCGGCTCGTCATCGACGGACGCCTCTACGATCTGGGTGACGTGACCAAGGGAAAAACTTTCACCGCCTATCGCAACACGGGGCTGCCCCTGACCGCTTTCGTGCAGACGCAGGTCGGTCATCTCAACCAGGTGGTGCAGCAGCGCCAGAACCAGTTCGGCAGCGGTGGCAGCGGGCATCTCGACGACGCCTTTGGCAGCACGGCGGGCCTTTCGTTCCTGGCGCTGTCCGTGCCTAGCGATCCCAATCAGGCCAACCAGTATCAATACTACAGCCGCTTCGTCACCCCGCCCGGCTTTGACCTCACGGGCCTGATGCAGCGCGGCGACGCCGTGCTCCTCGCGTGGCTGCCCGGCGAAACGCTCGTGCCCACGCTCAACCAGTTCACGCCGCGCTATTCACGGAAGGACACGATTCTTCGCGTCGTAATACCGGTCCAAGGTCCGTAGGCATGGAGCATTTTATGAACATTGAATCGTTTGCAATGCGGACGCGGTGCGGTGCGGACTTCTCTCCCCATCAACCTGGTAGGGCGTTGCTGCCGCAACGCCCCAACTTCAGCCGGAACGAGCGCAGCGACGTTTCGGCTCCACGATGCGGCCTGCGTCGCTACGCTTTCAGGGCATCGCGGCAGCGATGCCCTACCGGATTCAGGGAAATAAATCGCGACCTTGGCGGGTCGAGGATTCTCCCCCCTCAACGGGGAGAGGGAGAAAAGCCACGCCGCTTTCAAAAACCACCAAACCAACCCGCAGCGCCCAACGCTGACCTTGGACTTTAGACCTTGGACCTTGGACCAATTCTTATGCCCCCCGAACCCCAATCCCCCTCCGCCCCCCCCGTGCCCGCCGTGCATACCACCGGCCTCACGCGTTCCTACGGCACCATGACCGCGCTCAACTCGCTCGACCTGACCGTGCAGCGCGGCGACTTGTTCGGCTTCATCGGCTCGAACGGCGCGGGCAAGACGACCACGCTGCGCATCCTCGCCACCTTCCTCGCGCCCAGCGCCGGCCACGCCTACGTGCTCGGCCATGATGTGGTGCGCGACGCCGATGCGGTGCGCCACGTCATCGGCTACATGCCGGACTTCTTCGGCGTGTACAAGGACATGGAGGTGACGGAGTATCTGGATTTCTTCGGCGCCTGTTACAAAATTCCCACCGCGCAGCGTGAGCGCACCGTCAGCGACGTGCTGGAACTCGTGGGCCTGAGCGAGAAGAAAGGCGCGCTCATCGGCGCGCTCAGTCGCGGCATGCAACAGCGGCTCGGCCTCGCGCGCGTGCTCATTCACGATCCGCAACTGCTCCTGCTCGATGAACCGGCCAGCGGCCTCGACCCGCGCGCGCGCATCGAGATGATGGCCGTTCTTCAGGAACTGCAGCGCATGGGCAAGACCATCATCATTTCGTCGCACATCCTCAGCGAGCTGCAGACGCTCTGCAATCGCGTGGCCATCATCGAGCGCGGGAAGATGATTTACTGCGGCCCGGTCTCGGGCGTGACCGGACAGCTCTCCGAGACGCGCGTCATGTGGGCCAAGGTGCCGGCCGAGCAGCACGTCCGCGCCATCGAACTGCTCAGAACTGTTCCTGAAGTGCGCGGCGTGGAAGCCGTCGAGGAACGCATCAAAGTCACGATGCTGAACCACGACACCGACCCCGGCATCATCTCCGAAACGCTCGTCCACGGCGGTGTAAAACTGCGCGGCCTGCGCGAGGACGAGATTGGTTTGGAAGAAGTCTTCCTGCGCGTGACCAAGGGTGAGACGCAGTGAAGCGAGTTGAGAGCGGAAAGTTGAGAGTTGAGAGGCGGCGAACTCCAGCGCTCGGAGTGCAGTTAATAATACACCAGAGCGTCCTTCCGACGTCCCTCTCCCCTGAACGGGGAGAGGGATTGAGGGTGAGGGGTGATTGCGCCCACGATCTTCGCCGACGAATCACGCGCCACCAGATTCCCACCCCTCACCCCGGCCCTCTCCCCGTGGAGGGGAGAGGGAGACCGAAGCGCACGCCCGACGCTTCCAGCTCCCAACTCTTAACTTTCATCTCTCAACCGCCCCGCCCCCATGTGGCCCGTCATCATTCGTGAACTGCGCGCCGGCTCGCGGCAATGGGGTACCTACTGGCTGCGGGTGCTGGCGGCGGCCTTTGCCATCGGGGCGTTCGTCCTTTTCATGGAACAGGGGCGCGGGATGCGAACCGGACGCGAGGGCGCGGAACTGTTCTCCACCATGCACCGCATTCTCCTCGCGACGATTGCCGTGGTGGTTCCTTTGATGACCAGCGATTGCATCAGCCGCGAGCGGCGCGAGGGCACGCTGGGGCTGCTCTTCCTCACCAACCTCACCGCCCGCGAAATCATTCTCGCCAAAGCCATCGCCCACGGCCTGCGCGCCTGTGCGCTCTGGGCGGCGGTGCTGCCGCTGATGGCGCTGCCCATCCTGCTCGGAGGCGTGGACTGGCGGGAGGTGGTGTTGTCGTCGTGCTACAGCCTGGAGTTCATCGGCATGAACCTGGTTGTAGGATTGGTGACGTCGGCGTTCACACGCAGTCAGGTCGGAGCCATCTGCGCTTCGATTTGCTTGTGCGTGCTGGCGATGATGCTCTTTGCGGTCGGAAATGGGTGGGCGGTTGGATGGGTTTACAATTACGGCTCGAATGGTTGGCCCCAGTCAGTAGAAGCGCCGGATTTGGGCAGTGCGATCCGATTCGTGTGCAATATGCACAACCAATGGCAACACTTTCTCTCCGCCGGGGCCGCACCTCGGACACAATTTGCGCTCTGGACAGGTTCCCTGGTCTTCGCCCTGTTTATGTGGCTGCTTTCCACATTTTTACTCTGGCTCACCGCTCGCCATCTGCGCCGCAATTGGCAGGACAAGCCCAAGACCAAACGCCAGACCGACACGGAGAAGTTTTTCTGCTCGCCGGTTTTTATGACCGGCCTGTTCCACCGCTGGATGCGCCGCTCCATCGAGCGCAATCCCATTGGCTGGCTGGAGAAGCGCAGTTGGACCGGCCGCATCACCGCGTGGATCTGGCTGGCCGTGATGATCTCCTTCGCCTCCGCGCTCGCCTACTCGCCGGTGACTCGCGACGGGATGGCGAGCTACAACGTCCTCATGTTCATGCTGCTCGGCAGCATGGCCTACGTGGCGGCGGGGAGCTTCCGCCGTGAACGCGAGACGGGCGCGCTGGAACTCATCCTCGTCACGCCGCTCTCCGAACGGCACATCATCTTTGGAAGGCTGCGCGGATTGTGGAGCCAGTTCCTGCCCACGTTTCTGCTCTGGGTGGCGGTGGTGCTCTACCTGTCCACCGCGCTGCACGACTGGCAGGTCGCGAACGTCCTCCGCTTCGCCGCGCTCTACCTGGTCGTGCCGGTGGTGGGACTCTACTTCTCGCTGCGCTGCCGTTTCGCGCTGCTCGCGTGGATCGCCACGCTGACCGTTTGTTTCGCCCTGCCGCAGGTGCTGTGGTGGATGTTCTACTGGCTGGCTCATGAAACTTTTGGTTTTTTGCCACCAGACCTGTCGATGATACCACTTGGTTCTCGTAACGGTCTGGCCCGGACGTTTCCCATGACATACTCCGCCCTGCATTTTGTCGTGCGGTTTCCGCAGTGCGTCCTGCTGCCGATGCAACTCGCCCTCGCCACTTTGTTCCTCTGGCGTCTGCGCGTGAACCTGGTGCACCGAACTTTTTCCCTCCGATGAATTGCAAATCACCAAATTCACCTGCCGAGTCCGCGCTGGACGCGCGACTTGGGCTTCCTTGGAGCGCGGCTCTCCAGAGCCGCAGCGCACACGATCATTCCAACATGCTGCGGCTCTGGAGAGC
>JAYVWQ010000482.1:0-6486 GCA_043785945.1 Akkermansia sp. | reverse complement strand
TAAAGACGCCGCCCGGCCAAGGCGAGCGCAGATTCAGGAGTGCCGAGCATGGCTGGCATGAGTGGAAGTTATCGCATGATCTGGCCAAGCCATGCTCGGCGCTCCACCAATTCACCGAGTCGCTGAGTCAGTCGCCCAGCTTTGCGGCGGCACCTGGAGCGTGTGGCCGTCGGAGAAAGTCACGGTGCGGGCGGCGCGGCCCAGATTATGAGCGGTGTAGCTGCGCGTCGCGCCATTTTGGAAGACGGCGGAGATGGGATAATCGGCGGTCACGGAACGCTCGGGCTGGCCCAGAGTTTTCAGGCTGCCAATCCAGTGCGCGAGGTTGGCCCGCGTGTTGCCATCCTCGATCTTCGCGGTCCGACCACCGGCCTCGAACAGGCGCGCGGCGTCCCCCGCATCGCTCAAGGCCCGATACATCCACAACACGTCAGGCCAGCTCTTGAACTGGTCGCTGCCAAACTCCTTGACCAGCGCGCCGTAATTTTTCTCCACATAGGCCGGATACAAACCGAGATAAAGCGAGCCGCCGTGCATCGGCAGGAAGTTGATGCCGTGAACCAACTGCGGGTCGGCGGAGAACCACGTCCCGTTCGCGCCCTTGCCGCCCCACACCATCGTCACGACCGACGCGGGATAGTTGGTCGGGAAATTGTCGCCGTGGACGTTGAACCAGTATTCCTGAATGGCGTTCATCTCCGTGGTGAAAAGATAAATGCCAAGGTCGCGCAGGGCGCGGTCGCCGATGGCTTCGCCGAAGAGGATGATGCCGCACCACGCGTTCATCGCTTCCGAAGAGGACTCGTTATTATTACCATCGCCGAAGCGCGCGTGACCGCTGGCCCAGGAGTGCCCGGCGTAAGGATCGAAGCAGCGCAGGAACGGGAACATCGCGTCCTCGCGATCCGGGCTGACCGTGTCGCGGATGAGCAGCTTCACCATGCCGCCATACTTGGCGTCGCTGGCCCACGCCGGATCGTGCCGCGCCAGTTCCGCCGCCGCCTTGATGAAGTAGCCGTAGTGGAAGTGATGATCGTTCAACTCCTGGTCCGTGCCGTAGCTGGCGGGATAACCGATCAAAGTGCCGATCGCTGGGTCATAGTAGAAGAGGTTCTTCCGTTTCGGCGCGTCGTTCGTGTCCGTGGCGGTGAACCAATTTTCCAGAATGGTCCGAAGCTGCGCGCGCAAAGTGTCAGCCCACGCATCCAAACCGTGCGCCTCGGCCATCGGAATGGCCGTGGACAGCTTGCCCATCTGCTTGCCCGACCAGTAGGTGTCGCCCAGCGCACTGATGGGTTTGGCCAAGTCTATTTCCAGCAGTAGTTCGATCTTCCCACTGTCCACGCCCGTCGTCTTCGGCAGCGCGGGCAGCACGCCGGGGAATTTCATCACGGTGGTGAACTCACGACCTTCGCCCAGCTTCATCTGACCGCGCAGGGATTTGAAACTTTGCGGGAGCAGCGCGCTCGTGGCATTGCGCCATTGATGCGGATAAAGCGCGAAGAGCGTCCCCGTCTCCGCACCTTCGCGGGCTTCGGTGGTGAACTGAAACCGCGTCGTCACGGCGGCATTCTTTTCGTCGTAGCTCCAGGCCAGTCGCGTGTCGGTGACGTGGGCGTGGGCGTGACGCTGGAAGAGCGCCAGCGTCTCGGACGTCGCATCCGGCAGCGCAGCAAGCGAGAAATAATTTTTCGTCGCCGCACAAGTCAGCACGTTGCCGCCAAGTCCGGCCCATGTCGCGCCGCCCGGAGCGAAGAGTCCGTAGTGACGTCCGTTGATCGAGAGTCCGAGCGTGCTGCTGTTCGCCTGGCCGGACCAGACCTGCGGCGCTTTCGCAAAAGTCACATTGGGCGAGCCACCCTCATACGTCGCGAAGACAAACGGCGAACCGTGCCCGTACGAAACGCGCAATGTGTTCGCGCCCTCGGCCAGCTTCACCGTCACAAACCAGTCGCTGGCACTCTCGACCGTGAAGTTCGTGAAGCGCGCCTGCGCCGAATGACCGAGGATCAAATCATTCGTGCCGCCCGGCATCCCGCCAAAAATGGCGGCCTTGTTCGCCGTGAGGTTCGCGCCCGGGTAAGCCACGCGCAGCCCGGCCCGCTCGACCTTTACGGCCAGCGGATGCGGGAACTGCTCGAAGGTGTTGCTCGCCCAGAGCAACGAACTCCACCAGTCGTTCGAGGGAATTTTGCCGCCGAATTTTTCGCCCCGATGAAAGACCCGCGACGGACCCTTCGCGCCCTCCGGCATCCGCGTGGTGTAGCTGCCCGCGCCCACGGCCACCACGCCGGGTTCAACGGCCCAGCCCGGCACCGCTAGGAATCCAAACACGAACAGGAAAAACAATGATTTCAGCACGCGAATCGGACGGACAGAGGGCGGTTCAATTCAAAGCAAAGGCAAGGCAAATCAAACCCGCTCCAGCTTGATCGGATACGTCCGGCCCGAGGCGAACTGCGCCACGTAGAGGCTGTCCTCGTCATCGATGATTAGGTCGTGCGGATGCTGGAAGGTCTCGCCCTCGTGGCGCATGGGTTGGAGTTTGCCATCCTCACCGTACACGGGAGCAGTCCCGGCGACGTTCGACACGACGAGGAACCGGGCATCCAGCACGGAGACGAAACCCCGACAGTTGCGATCCTTGGGCCAGTTGTCCCCGAGGTGGGCGACGAAGTAATGCTCCTTGTGCCGACGAATCTGACGCGGATTGCCGCCCGGCAGGTTGATTTGCTCCAGCTTCCGCCCGTCAAGCGCGAGACGCAGCAGGTGTTGCTGGTCGCTCATGGCGATGAGCATCGTTGATTCAGCCGCGCCCTTGGCGTCCATCATCCCGCCGTGCGGTCCCCAATGGGCAATGCCACCCTCCGCTCCGCCGAAGATTTTCCGCAGTTTTCCATCCGCGCCGATGTGCTGGATGTAATCGCGTCCGTAGCCATCGAGAATGAAAAAATCCCCCCCTGGCAGATGCAATGTCCAGGAAGGACGGTATTCGTCCTCCTTGGAGTATCGGCCCGTGTCCTTGGGCCAGCCCCACTCTTGCAGCACCGTGCCGTCCAGCGTGGTCTTCACGACTTGGTGGGTGTTCAAGTCGGTGATGAAAAGCACCTGCCGCGCGCCTTCGTCCACGATGGACAGACCATGCGCGCCGGGAAAACGGGTGCCCCACTTGTGCTGCAACTTCCCCTTCCGATCATAGACGATGACGTTGTTCCGCACGTCATCGGTGAGCAGAATGATGTGGCCCTCGCGATCACAGACGAGTCCGTGGCAGTTGTTCACCGGCGCGGTCGCGCCCAGGATTCCCCAGCCCGGCACGACGCGATATTTGAAACGGCCCTGACCAAGCACCATCGGTTCCGCCGCGCGCCCATGAGGAAACGCAACGGTGGCGAGGGCCGTCGTGGCGGCGGCCTTCACAAAATGTCGGCGTGAAATGGTCTTCATACGTTTATGGCGCAGGTGACGGACACACGGAACACACCTCAGTTTTTCCCGGCCGAGAACTTTGATTTCCACGCGGGATATTCCTTCGCCAGCAACTTCTCCGGCCAGTCGCCGAGCCAAGCGTAACCGTTGCGGCGTTCGTGTTCGATCTCGGCGAGCGCATACTTCTTCACGCCGTCGCGGCTGGAGAAGATAGGCTTGCCGGTTTCGATTTCGTAGAAGCGCGCCCACATCGGCTTCGCCGCCGGATTGTTCTTCACCACCCGGTCCTTGCCCTTGGGCAGCGCGGCGTCCTTCACCTCGACCAGTTCGACGCCGGGAATTTTTGCCGACTCAAACCACGTGGCGGCGGCGTCCACCGCGCGGACGATTTCGGGCGAAGGTTTCTCGATGCTCATCAAGAGCCGTGTGAGTCCCACCGACTCCGAGCCGCTGAGGGACGCCAGTTCAAAGGTGCGCGCCGGACGCGGGCTGAGATCGATCTCGTCGTGCTGCGCGCACCAGGCGGTGAGTTTGCCGTCCACTTTGATCTAGCACTTGAGGATGCAATCGACACCGCGACCAAACGCGCGTTGCGCGGCGGCGCGCTGGCCGGCCTCAACGAACTCGTAGCGTTTCTCCGTCGCGACTTCGCGCAGGAAGATCATCAGCCGCGCCATCGAGTTGTCGTTGAACGTGATGTGGCGGTGATATTTGGTCGCAGGCGGCGGCGCATACTGCGGCCAGCCGCCGTTGGTGTATTGCGCCTGGAGGATGTGCGTCAGTCCGCGCGTGAAGGCATTCGACGCCAATGCGGCCGGGCCGGAGGCCGACGCACCGATCAGACGGCCGAGGAAACGCAGCTTATCCGTGGTCGCGCTGTTGTCGAAGGTGCCTTGCAGTTGGGCGCGCTCACCGGTGTAAGGCACGGTCGTGTCCGTGTTTTTGGGCCAGCCGCCAGCCTCGGCCTGCCATGATAAAATGTTTTCGGTGACAAGCCCGGCTTCCGCGGTGTGAAACCATTCGTCTGGTTTTTCCAAGTGGTTGCGCGCGCCGGCCGTCGCCGCATGCAGTACCGCGCCGCCGACCAAAGACCAGACACACGCCGCAACCAGCAGCCACGAACGTCGCGAGGAGAGCCAGTTCAGTTGCATGGCTCGTTGGACGCACCAGGACCGCGATTCTTCGCCAACTGTTTGGCTAGCCGGATCGCGGCAATCATGCTCGAAGGATTGGCGACACCTTTCCCCGCGATGTCATAGGCCGTGCCGTGGTCCGGCGAAGTGCGGATGAAGGGCAGGCCGAGCGTCCAATTCACCCCGCTGTCGAAACCGATCATCTTGAGCGGGACCAATCCCTGGTCGTGATACATCGCCACCACCGCGTCGTAGTCGCCGCGAAAAACTTGGTGAAACAATGTATCCGCCGCGAATGGCCCGTGAACGTCGAAGCCGCGCCGTCGCATGACCTCGACGGCTGGACGGATGGTCGTGATTTCCTCGTCGCCGATTTCCCCACCCTCCCCGGCGTGAGGGTTCAAGCCGCACACCGCGACCTTCGCGCGGGGCAGTCCGAGATCGCGGCAGGCTTGGGCGGCGAGTTCGATGGCGAGTTCAACCTTCTCCTTCTTCAAGCGCGACGCCACTTCGCGGATAGGCACATGAATCGTGGCCAGGGCCACGCGCAGCCATCGGTTCCGGTCATCGCAGCCCAGCAACATCATGGCGGTGCGTTCCGTGCCCGCGAGTTCGGAGAGCAGTTCGGTTTGGCCGACGAAGGAGGCTTCACCGGAACGAATGATGGCCTCCTTGTTGACCGGCGCGGTCACAAGGGCATCCGCTTCGCCCCGCAGGCAAAGCTGCGCCCCGTGCTTGAGCCAGGCCAGCGCGGCCCGGGCCGGTCGGTGTTCATGATTCAGCGCGTCCCCCGAGTCGCCTGAAGGCTGCACGCCCACGCGGGCCAGGCCGGACGCATCACTTTCAATCGTCAGCCCGAGCTTCAGTCGAGCATTGAGATCGTGGACGAGTTCTGGGTCGCCGATCAGCAGGTAGCGCTCGTCATCGCGCGGCCACTCGGCGGCCACGGCCTTGAGCGCCACTTCGGGGCCGATGCCAGTCGGGTCTCCAAGGGCGATGGCGAGCATGAGGAAAGGGCGGCGCAGTGGCACCACGAAGTTTAGAAGTAGCGGACGAAGGCCTTGTCCTTGAGCCGCGCGACCCATTTCTTGGCCACGCGAGCCGACTCGGTCAGGCGCAGGGTGCGCTCGATCTCGTCCTGCACCTCGCTCAAGGGACGCACATGCGAGGGGCGGACTTCTTCCACGAGCAGGAGCCAGCAAGAGTCGGGCAATTCGATCACGCCACTGCGTTCGCCCGGCTTGAGCGAGAAGGCGGCATCATTGAGTTCCTTGCGCAGTTTTTCACGCTCGATCCAACCGCCGTCGCCGCCGTTGACCCGCTGCGGCCCGTCGGAATGAATCTTCGCCATCTCGATAAAGGCCGCGCCCTCGGTGATCTTACGATCAATTTCGGTGGCCAACTCCTTCGCCGCACCCTTGTCTCCAGCCGACTTGTTCAACACGATCATGCGCAACTTCACCTGATCGCCCACCATGTAGTTAGTCTGGTGCTGCCCGTAGTAGTTGAGAATTTTCTGCGGAGAAATGATCACATCCAGGGGAATGTTCTTCCGCCGCATCGCGTCCACCACGATCTCGTCGCGCTGGCGCTGACGGTAGGTTTCGTAGGTGATGCCCTGCTCGCGCAGCGACTGCATGAGGGTGACACGATTGCGGAACTGCTTCTGGATGCGCTCCTGAATGGTGTCCTCGATGATGGCTTCAGGAAAATTGTAACCGGCCGTCTTGAATTCTCCGATGATGAGCTGCCGCTCCACGAGCTGTTCGGTGCCGTCCTGCCGTGCTTCGCTGATGCGCTGGCGCAGCATCTCCGGCTGGCTGTTGTACTGGCGCATGAGCAGGTCCACCGCCTGGCCAATATACTGTTCCACATCCTGGTAGGTGATGATGGAATCGTTGACGATGACCGCCACGCCATCGCT
>JAYVWQ010000481.1:0-5588 GCA_043785945.1 Akkermansia sp. | reverse complement strand
AATGGCCTCGTTCGGATACGCGATCTGCCAGCGCATGGCCGCCATGAGCAGGAACCCGAAGAACATGAACAGCAGCGCGGTGATGCCGTACTGGATGCCGATGACCTTGTGGTCGGTGGAGAAAACGTACTTGCGCATGAAGCCTGGCTCATGATGAGCGTGGGCCTCGTGGGCGTGAGGTGTGGTCGTATGTGTCGCAGCCATGGTTTTGTCAGTTGTTACGCGCCGCCGAAAAATTCAAGGCGCGGAAAATATCTTCCCATCAAATTAAGTGTCAACGGCAGAATCATTTTTCAAGCTTCAATGCCGCACTTTGTCGAGCGCCATCAGCCCGAGGAGCAGTGGCAGATACAGAATCGAGGCAAAGAACAGCCGCCGGGCGCGGGCCCGGCTCATGTCGCGCGAGAATTGAATCGCACACCAGAGGAACGCGAGACCGAGGAGCAGCGCGCCGAAAAAATAAACTGTTCCCGCCACGGGCAGCGTGCCCGGGCCGGAGGTCAGGATGGACGGACAGACGCTGACCGCGATCAGCCCCAGCGTGTGGCTGATGGCCTGGCGTCCGGTGCGCACGCCCTCGGGATCGCGTCCCGGCAGCATGGCGAATCCGGCCTTGGCGTATTCCTCGCGATAAAGCCAGGCGATGGCGAGGAAGTGCGGCAACTGCCAGAAGAACAAAATGGCAAACAGCGCCCAGCCTTCGCGCGAGACGTTGTCGCGCACGGCGGACCAGCCCATCAGTGGCGGCAGCGCGCCCGGAATCGCGCCAATGGCCGTGTTCAAAGTAGTGATGCGCTTGAGCGGCGTATAGACGAGCACGTAGCTCAGGAGGGTGAACGCGCCGAGCAAGCTGGTGAGCAGGTTGACGAGCAGGGCCAGGTAAATCAGGCCGAAGATGGAAAGCAGACCGCCCGCCACCAGCACGGTGTTGGGTAGCATCTCGCCCGAGGGCAGGGGCCGTGTTTCCGTGCGCGTCATGCGCGCGTCGTGTTCGCGCTCCCACCATTGGTTTAGGGCCGACGCCCCGCACGCCACGAGGGCGGTGCCGAGCAGCGTGTGGGCGAGGAGTATCCAATCAGTCGGGCCTTCCACCGCCGCATAAAAACCGGCCAGGGTCGTGAGCAGAACAAGGAAGGTAAGCCGCGCTTTGACGAGGTCCGACCAGATGGCAAAGGCGGAACGCGGCGCGACAATGGCCATGACAACGGAATCGGCGGTGGTGGAGGTGGTGGTCTTCATGCCGGTTCGAGTCCCGCCGGGCGTGATAAAACGGTTTGGGCAGCGGGTGAGGAAACTGATTTCGCGCCCACAAAACGCGACGCCACCAACACCAGCATCCAGCCAATCATGAACGTGACCGCACCCACGGCCACATGCGCCGTGGTCACGTCAACTTTGCGCTGTGACCAGATGGTCAGCACGCCCAGCACGACTTGAATCATCACGACGCCTACCCAGATGGCTGAAACCTTTCGCAGCACCGAACCCGCCGCCGTGTTCCGCCACGCGGCCACCGCGCAGCCGATGATGGCCGCGAACACCGCCACTGCCGTGAGACGGTGCAGCATGTGAATGATGACGTGCGCGGCGGTGATCGGGTTTTCGCCGGCCGCTTCCAAGCGCGCATTGTAGTGAGCCAGCGCCGCCGAGTCCGTGGCGGGCCAGATTTTTCCGTAGGCGAGCGGGAAGTCCGGCACGGCCAAGCCCGCGTGCTGGTGCCGCATGGTGGCCCCGAAAATCAGTTGCACAAGAATGAGCAGGCTCGTAGCGCAGAAGAGACGACGCAGCGCAAGGGCGCGGCGGGAATCCAGTTCGCGTACCGGCCCATTGACCCACCAAGGCGAGGTAAGCAGGGCGATGGAGCACACGAGCAGAAAGAACAGTTGCGCGAGGGCGGCGTGAAAAATTCCCAATTCCGTGCCGAGACCGTGCGAATCAAACACCACGCGCATCCCGCCCAGCACGCCTTGGAAAGCCACGGAGAAAAATGCGATCACGCCCAGCCAGCGCAGCGAGCGGCGGGATTCCTTGAGCCAGAGCCAGACCATCAGCACCGTCGTCAGCATCCCCACCACCGAGGCGACGAGCCGGTGGCTGTGCTCGTAGAAAACGCCGCCCACCCACTTCGAGTAGGGGAAGAGAAACATGTTCTCGCCGTAGGTCGTCGGCCAGTCCGGCACCGCCATGCCCACGCCCTTGGTCGTCACCACGCCGCCCAACACCACGAGAACCAACGTCGCGACCGCCATCGCCAAGGCGAAGCGGTGCAGCCACACGTTGTTGGTCGGGCGAGTCATTCCCATCAGTTAATGAACGATGCCGCTGCGGCTTGCGCCGCAGCGGCATCGCCAAATCTTTGTTTAGTTAGAGAGCCGGAGGAGCCTTGGCTTCGAGCGTGAAGTCGGAGGTCTTCTTGTCGTCCGCGCCGACCGTCACCTTGGCGGTCGTGGCGCCAGCCTTCATGTGGAACGCTTCCACTGTGTAATCACCGGCGGGCAAACCAGAAATCTTATAGGAACCGTCCTTGTCCGTGACGGCGAAATAGGGGTGATCGACCACGCCCACGTAGGCGAACATCCACGGATGGACGTCGCACTTGAACTTCACGAGCACTTCCGAACCGGGGAAGTTCAGCGGCGTGGTCATGCCTTTGACGGGCTGGGCGATGTTCTTTTCTTTGTTGGCCCCGCCAGCCTTAGGAAGGATATGCACGTTATGCATCACCGAATCAGAGTTCTTCACATTAAAGGTCTGGCCCGCCTGCACGCCCATCACGTAGGGCTGATACTCGCAACCGACCTGGTCGAGCGTCGCACCCGGACCCGTAGCCGGGGTGGGCTTGGCCCCTTCTTTCACATAAACAAACACATTGCCGAGACCTTTGTCCGCACCGACGACGTAATGGCGGGTGGCTAGGCCGTTGGGAGCGAGTTTGCCGCACATGGCGTCGGGCGTGATGGTTTTTTCGGGGGGCGGCGTGCCGGTGAGTTTCACCTTGCCGGAGATTTCAGCGGCCTGGGCCACCGTGCCGACAAAGGCGGCGAGGGTCAGAACAGTCAGAGTCGTTTTCATAAATGTTGCGTCGAAATTATCAGTCGTGTTTCTTCGTTCAAGTTATTTGTGAAACATTTCACAAGCCTTCACAGTTCGACGGAATCTTATTTTGGGCTATTCATCCTCCTCCCTCGCGGGCATGAAAAAGCCCCAAGCTTCCCGGCTTGGGGCTGTTGGAAAAAGGTGCGCCGTTACTTCGCCTCGCCCACGCCGGTGTTCCACTCGAAAGTGAGCTTCACATCGTCGCCCGTGGTGATGAGTCCGAGCGCGATCTTAGGCGCGGGCGGCTGGATGCCGAAACTGGTCATCTTCACGCTGGTCGTGCCCGTGGTCTTCATCGTCTTCTCGGTGCGGGTCATGGTCACGGGGAAGGCCACCTTGTTCGTCACGCCCGCCAGCGAGAGTTCGCCCTTGCTGTCGAAGGTGTAGGGGCCGTCTGCAGACTTGGGCGTTTCCTTGAGCGTCAGTTCGGTAAGGCGGTATTCGATCTTGGGGAAGAGCGGCTGCTTCATGGCCGCGTGCATGATGTCATCCATCGCCTTCTTGCCGCTCTTGACCGAGCGCACGGGAATGGTCGCCTCGACCTTGGCTGCGATCTTCCCGGGCGCGGCCTTGGCCGGGTCGGCGGTGAACTTGGCATCCAGTTCCAAGCTGCCGCCGATGATGCCGCCATCGACCGTCCAGTCATGCACAGTGGACGTGCCTTCGATCTTCACCTTGCTGCCGGGCTGGGCTTCGAACTTGGTCAGCGTCTGCGCGGAGACGGTTGTGACCAGCGCGAGCGCAACCCAACTTTGAATCAAAATTTTCTTCATAATCATTTCCCGTTAAATCTCGAACCACTCCTTCTCAAACTTGATCAATTGCTTCTTCACCACCGCCTCGTTGGCTTTCACCACCATGACAGTGGACTCGTAGCCGTCGATGACGCTCGCGGCGGGGAGCTTGTTCTTTTGAATGCCGGCCAGGTATTCCCGGAGCGCCTTGCTGTCGTTCGGATTGAAGGTGGAGACGAAATCCTCCACCGCCGTGGCGATCAACTCCGTGTTCCAGAGGAAGGCCTCAAGCGCGAAATAAATCGGCGCATCCGCATACGCGTTCTCATCCTGGCTCTTGCTCGCGTCGGTCTTGGTGCTCTTGGTCGCGTTGGCCACCAGCGCGATGCCCGTCTCGCTGAAGAACTGCTCCTTGCGCGCATATACTTCCCAGCCTAGCAAAGGTGAATCCGCCTCCTTGAAGAGCCAGGCTTTGTTGCCGCGCATCATGATGGCCGCGTCGCTGCCGTAGAGAATCTCGTAGTCCGAGTCGAAGGAGGTCGCAAGCGAGGCCTCGAAATTAAAGCTCGTGCCGTCCCCGTATTGGAACACCACTTGGGCCGTGTCTTCCACCTCGCGCCCGTCCTGCCAGAAGAGCACGCCCCCGAAGCCCGTCACCGAAACCGGCCGCTTGTTCAGATACCACTGCATGCCGTCGATCTGCTGGATGCCCGCCTCGCCGACCAGCCCGGTGGAGCTTTCCCGGCGCAGACGCCAGTTTAATTCCTGCTCCCGCTCCGGGTTCGGCGAGGTGCGCTTCCAACTGTTCTTCTTGTGCCACTGGGCGCGCGTTTTCACGTTTTGACCCGTCGCGCCGCTCCGCACGAAGGGCAGCAGGAAGCGCCGTTGCGGGTCCGAGCGCAGGTTCAGCCCGGCTTGGAAATACGACTTCACCGCATCCTTGGCGGCGCGCGCGATCTCCCGCGCGTCTTCGACCGTGTGGGCCAGCGGCGCTTCGCAATAGACATGTTTGCCCGCCTTGAGCGCGGCCAGCACGATCTCTTTGTGCTGATGCGTGGGCGTGGCCACCAGCACCGCCTGCAGGTCCTTGTTCTCCAAGACTTTCTTGTAATCCGTGAACCCTTCGGCCTTGGGCGCGGCCTCTTTGGCCCGGCGTAGAAACGGCTCGTAATGATCACACACCGCGATTACCTCGGCCTTGGGGAAGCGGGCCAGCGTGTTCAACAACTCGCGGCCCCACACCCCGCAGCCGATGACCGCGCACTTCACCTTCGTGGCCGGTTCGGCGGCGGCTGGGGCGGGCGCATCCGCCGCACCGGCGCTCAGGGGGATGCCGCCCAGCATGGTCATGGCGGCGGCAAAGGAAGAGGTCCGCACAAAGTCACGGCGCGTCACGTCTCCCGTGTCTGGCCCTGGGGCGAGCGCGCTGGCCGGCGTGGCGGCGTGGACCAAAGATTCCGGCAAAGTTGGTAAATTATTCATGGCTGAATGGCGCGCAAAATCCGCGCTTCGCCCGGCGAAGTCAAGACACCGCGCACAACGGTGGTAAGCGAATGGTGAGCTGGCAAAAGTGGGCGGGCCTGCTCACGCAGGATTTGCCAAGGCACCATTGCTGCCCCGTAACCATGTCAGCCCAAGACAACGCACTCCGTCGGCAAATTTTCAGACCGGCTCTAAGGAACCGCTGATTTAATCAATACCCGGAAAATTCGATCCAATTCCGACCATCAAATTACTTTCTGCTGAAAACAAAATCGT
>JAYVWQ010000480.1:0-4617 GCA_043785945.1 Akkermansia sp. | reverse complement strand
TTCATGTGCTGATAGCTCATGCGCCAGCCGTAGTCGCCGCCCTCGATGAGATGCAGCACGCGGCAGGGGTCCGTGCCCGCCGTGTCGTTATCGACGGTCCAGAGATTGCCGAGGTCGTCGAAGGCCAGCTCCTGCGGGTTGCGCAGACCGGTGCAAAAGATTTCCAAGTTGCGCCCGTCCGGTTCGCAGCGCAGCACGCCGCCAGTGTCGGGCACGTTGAGCCACGCGCCCTCGAGATTCGTCACGCACACGCCCCGGTCGCCGAAGCTGAAGTAGAGCCGGCCATCGGGACCAAGGATGAGACCGTGAACATCATGGCCGCTCACGCTGATGTGAACGCCGAGGCCATCCACCAGTTTCGTCCGTGTCTTTCCATCTTTCGAGATGCGCCAAAGATCGGGAATCGAAGTCAGCCACACGTTCGTCCCATGGGTGAGCACGCCCGCCGCCGTGCCGGAAACCGTATCGTTGAAACCCGTGGCAAACACCGACGACGTTTCCGCCCGCCCGTCGCGGTCCCGGTCCTCGACGAGCCGAATCAGCTCCGAATCGTTCGTGAGCACGGAAAGGTTCGTGGCAAAAGTGCGGGCCAGAAACGCGGCCCGATCCGGCACGGTGCGAAAGGACAAATCATCCAGCAGCCACGGCGTGTTGGCCGTGATGTCAAAGATGGCGCGGCGGTAGCGATGCGTCTCCACGATATAGAACTGCCCACGCGCACTGATGGAGAACGCCACCGGGTTTTGCAGCAGTGGCTCGCTCGCCACCACTTCCATTTTCAGGCCGGGCGCGACTTGAAACTTCTTGAGGTCCACCTCGGCCGATGGGTTTGTCGCCGGTCCGACGACCCCGCCAGCCCCGGCGACCCGCAGGATGGCCAACAGACAAACCAGAGGGAAGTGCATGACTCGCAGCATGGACGTGTCGGCAAGGTCAGGCGGTGAACTTCACTTCAAGGCCGCAAGCACCCGCGCCGCTTCCTGGCGGGCCCACGCGTCCGCTTCCAAAATTTGTTCCAAGGTCGGATGTTCGACCACGCGGTGTGCGTGCATGGTGCGGCGCACGGTTTCGGTGATGCCGAGGAAACTGAGCTGGCGGTTCACGAAGGCTTCCACGGCCACTTCATTTGCGGCGTTCAAAACGGCGGGCAGAGTGCCGCCGGTCTCCCCTGCTTGGCGCGCGAGATCGAGGGAGGGGAAACGATCCGTGTCCGGCTCCTCGAAGGTGAGCGTGCCGTATTTCGCCAAGTTGGTCTGCACGCGGTCGGTGGCGGCGCGCTCGGGATAGGTGAGCGCATATTGAATGGGCAGGCACATGTCGGGCGTGGACATCTGCGCGATCATCGAGCCGTCCACGAACTCAACCAGCGAGTGGACCACGCTCTGCGGATGCACGACCACGCCGACGCGCGGCATCTCAATGTCGAAAAGCCAGCGCGCCTCGATCATCTCCAGCCCTTTGTTGAAGAGCGTGGCGGAGTCAATGGTGATTTTGCGGCCCATGACCCACGACGGATGTTTCAAGGCACGCTCGACGGTGATGTTCGTGAAATCGTCCTTCGGCGTGGTGCGGAACGGTCCGCCGGACGCAGTGAGCCAGAGCTTACGCACGGACGACGGCGGCTTGCCATCCAGACACTGGAAGATGGCGGAGTGTTCGCTGTCCACGGCGAGAACTTTCACCCCGTGCTGGCGGGCCTCGTTCATCACGATCTCGCCGGCCATGACGAGAATTTCCTTGGAGGCCACGGCGATGTCCTTGCCCGCGCGGATGGCGGCGAGCGCGGGTTGCAATCCCGCCGTGCCGACGATGGCGATGAGGACCACATCCGCCTCGGGCATGGTGGCAAGTTTCAGCAAGCCGTCGTCGCCGGAATAAACAGGCGTGGAGCCGAGCGCGGATTGCAGCACGGAAACATTCGTCGGATCAGCAATCGAAACGGCCAGCGGCTGATGTTTCTTCGTTTGCTCGATGAGCAATGCCGTGTTGTTCCCTGCCGCGAGTCCGATGAGGCGGAAACGGTTCGGCAGGTCTTCAACGACTTTGATGGTGCTCGTGCCGATGGAGCCGGTGGAGCCAAGGAGGACAACGTTCTTCATCAGAAATTATTAACGACGGATGGACACGGATGGACACGGCTTCGGCACGGGAACCCAAAAATCAACAAGACAGCAGGCACCGTCCTGGCTTCTTGATCGCCTTGTTTGGCTCAAATTATTATCCGTGTTCATCAGTGTCCATCCGTGGTTGAAAAATCAGTTCGCCAGCACATGGCGCAGGTACAAATACATGAGCGGGGCATTGAACAGCAGGCTGTCGAGCAAGTCCAGAATTCCGCCGATGCCGGGGAACCAGTGGCCCGAGTCCTTCACTTTGGCCTCGCGCTTGAAGATGGATTCAATCAAATCGCCCACCACCGCCGCCACGCTCAGGAGCACGCCGAGGATGACGGCATGCAGCAGGGTCATGCCGTAAAGCTTGTCGCGGAGAAAGTGCGCGCAGGCCACGCTGACGAGAGTGGAAATCACGATGGCCCCGCCGAAGCCCTCCCAAGTTTTGCCGGGGCTGACACGCGGGATCATTTTGTGCCGGCCGATGAGCGAGCCGATGCAATACGCGCCGAGGTCGCTGAATTTCGTCACGAGGATGAAGTAGAGCACGTAGTAATTGCCCTCGACTTTCACGCCCCCGACCGCCGGGAAGAAATGAATCTTCTGGATGAAGTTCAGCAGCCAGGGCACGTACATCAGACCGAGCAGCGTGGTCGAAATGCCCAGCAGCGCGGAGCCGCCGCGCTGGGAAAAAAATTGCCGGAGACACAGCCCGAGCACGAAGAGGATCAGCACCGCCGTCTCGGTCTGACCTGCGCCCGCCGGGGAAACATTCTTTAGGAGACCGCCCTGCAAAACGAGAAAGCTGGCGAACATGAGCAGCAACCCGCCGACGATGCCCCAGCGGCGGAAGCAGGGATGTCCGGCCTTCTCGACCAGATCGTAAAATTCCCGCAGTCCCATCCCGGCGAGCACCAGCATGACGAGGAGGAAGAGCGCGTCGGAGAGCAGAGCCTGGCCGGAGAAAAGCGCGAGCAGCACGCACGTCCAGAGCGCCAAGGAACTGCCAAGCCGGCGGAAGAAAGTGCGCGCCTTGCTCGGAGGCACGGGTGTGGGCAAGTTTTCAGCCATGTCGGAGGATGCGGATGAGGGTTGGGGTGGACGTTGTTGTTTTCAATGCGTGTCGCAATGCGTGTTTTTGTGCGGGGTAAATCTGAGGCAAAGCCGCGCGCTTTGACAACGGGCAAGTTTGGCGGGCTGGTGCGACGGGTGCGACTCGCCGATGGACTTCTCCAGGCAAACAAACTTACCCTGATGCAGGGTCGCATCCCGAAAGTTCACCAACCGGGTCGGGACGGACGGGCCTTAATCTGAAGCCGATGAGCCACAAATATCGCACCGCCATCGCGGGCAGCCTGCAAGGGCTGAACGTGCTGCTGCCGGCCTTCCAAGCCGCGCCCGAGTTCGAGGTCGTGGCCTTGTGCGGACGGAACGCAACGCGCACCCAAGCCGCAGCCTCCCCAGCGGGCGTGGGCCAAGTTTTTTCAGACTGGACGCAACTGCTCGACCAGCGTGACATCGACGTGGTGGCGCTGGCCCTGCCGCCGTTCGTGCAAGGTCGCGCGGCGGTGGAACTGGCCGCGTCGGGCAAACATCTCTTCTGCGAAAAGCCCCTAGCCACCACGCTGGCTGACGCGCAGGCCATCTGCGACATGGCGGCCCGCCATCAGCGCGTGGGGGTGGTCAATTTTGGTTTCCGGCTCATCGAAGCCTTCCGGGATTTTCACGCGCTGGTGCAGAGCGGTCTGCTGGGCCGTCCACAGTTCGTCATGGTGGAATGGCTGCTCGCAGGCCGGCGCAACCCGGGCCTGACGTGGAACTGGAAGTCGGACGCCGGGCAGGGTGGCGGCACGCTCAACCTCATGGGCGCGCATGTGCTGGATTATTTGCGCTGGCTGTTCGGTGACATCGCCCAATTACGGCTTCAGAGCGGCGTCTTGATTCCCCACCGTCCCGACGCCGTGACGAATCTCCCCCGCCCCGTCACCGCCGACGACACCTGCAATCTTCTCCTCGAACTCGCGCCCGCTCTCCCGGCCACGGTGAGCCTCTCAACCGTGCTGGCGGTCCCGGCCAGCCATCGGCTGCGCGTGTGGTTCGAGCACGGTCTGCTCGAACTGGTCAATGGCCCCGAGGACGATGCGCAAGATGGCTTCAAACTCGTCTTCCATCCGGCCAAAGGCTGCGTGCCCGAACGGCGGGCGGAATTGGAACGCCACGCCACGCACGGCCGGATGGCCGCGACTTTCCCCGGCCGGATCGAAACTTCGCGGCGCGTCGTGGCAGAGCTGGCCGAGGCATTGGCGGGCCGCCACCACGTTGCCGCCACCCTGGCCGACGCACTCCAAGTCCAGGCCGCCATGGAGACCGCCCGCCACGCGAAGTGGTGAGTCGCCCGGACCCTTTCGCTGTGTTGTATTTGAGGCCAGGATCGCCTCACGCCTTCTTCACGAAGCAGGCTTTCAGGCCAATGGAAATGCCTTCCATTTTGCAGGAGATCTCGTGG
>JAYVWQ010000479.1:0-3393 GCA_043785945.1 Akkermansia sp. | reverse complement strand
CCCTACACCCGGCTCGAGCTGTTCAACACCGTGCTGCAAACGGTGCGACAGAACTACGTGGACGGCGACAAGGTCAGCTATCAAGACCTGATTCAAGGCGCGATGAAGGGCATGATCAGCACCCTCGATCCGCACAGCGAGTTCATGGACCTGTCGAAATACGACGAGCTAAAGAAGGACACGCAGGGTGAGTTCGGCGGCGTGGGCATCGTCATCTCCATGAAGGACGGGCATCTCACCGTGGTCGCCCCGATGGAGGACACGCCGGGCTTCAAGGTCGGCATCATCTCGGGCGACCGCATCATCAAGATCGACGGGCGCAGCACGGAAAAGTTTTCCGTGCAGGACGCGGTGAAAAGATTGCGCGGCGAAGCGGGCAGCAAAGTGGACCTGACCATCTTCCGCGCCGTGACCGGCCTCGTGACCAACCACACGCTGGTGCGCGCAGCCATCAAGGTGGACACAGTCAAGGACATCAATGGACGGCGCGAATTTCCGCTCAGCGAAAACAAAATCGGCTACGTGCGCCTCGCCCAGTTCGGCGAGCAGACAGCGGATGACTTCGAGGACGCCCTGCGCAAGCTGGACAAAAAAGGCATGGACGCGCTCGTGCTGGACCTGCGCGGCAACCCCGGCGGGCTGCTTGATTCGGCCGTGAAGATTGTGGAGAAGTTCGTCGCGCGCGGCACCCTCGTCGTCACCACCGAGGGACGCGGCACCACGGCGCGCTCCGCCTACCACGCCGCCGGGCGCAACCCGCATTCGAGCCTGCCGGTCGTGGTGCTGGTCAACGGCGGCAGCGCCAGCGCGTCGGAGATTGTCTCGGGCGCACTGCAAGACCTCACGGCCACGGGCCAGTGCAAGGCGGTCATCCTTGGCGAACAGACTTTTGGCAAAGGCTCGGTGCAGAGCATCCTGCCCTTGAAGGACGGCAACGCGCTGCGGCTGACCACGGCCAAGTACTACACCCCCAGCCACAAGGTCATTCACGAGAAGGGCATCACGCCCGACATCATCGTGCCCATGAGCGACGAGGAGGAACGCGACATTTTCCTCAAGCGCACGCCCGGCGGCCTCGAATCGCTCGACGACAAGGATCGCGAACGCGTGCAGAGTGCCCGTGACGTGCAGCTCGACCGGGCCATGGATTTGCTCAAGGGTCTGTCGGTCTATTCCAAGCGCCAGGGCGAAAAACCTCCGGCCAAGAACGGCGACAAGGTCGCGGCGCGCTGAAGTGACGCTCCTCGCCCTCGAAACTTCTTGCGATGAAACCAGCGCCGCCGTGGTGCGCGACGGGTGCATCCTCTCGAACGTCGTCTCCTCGCAAATCAAACTGCACGCCGAGTACGGCGGGGTGGTGCCCGAACTGGCCACGCGCGAGCACCTGAAAAATCTTTCGCCCGTCATCACAGCGGCGCTGCGCGAAGCCGGGGTGCGCGCGGAGGAACTGGACGCCTTCGCCGCCACGCAGGGACCGGGACTGCCCGCCGCGCTGATGGTCGGATTGAAAGCCGCGCAAGCCATGTCGTTCGCCCTGCACAAGCCGTTCGTCGGCCTGAACCATCACGAGGCGCATCTTTATTCGCCATGGATCTGGGGCGATCCGCCCACGGCGCACTTTGATCAATTTGAACCCAACGTCTCGCTCATCGTGAGCGGCGGCCACACGCTGCTGGTCCACGTCGAGGCGGAGCTGAAGCATCGCGTGCTCGGCGGGACGATTGATGACGCGGCGGGCGAGTGCTTCGACAAGGTGGCCAAGCTCATCGGCCTGCCCTACCCCGGCGGCCCGCAGATGGATCGCCTGGCCGAGGGCGGCCATGCTCAACGATTTGATTTCCCGCGCCCGATGCTGCGCGACCTCAACGACGACTTCAGCTTCAGCGGTTTGAAAACTTCTGTGCGCTACTTCCTGCGCGATCATCCGACGCTGCTGGAGGAAGAGCCGTCGGTGCGCGACCTCTGCGCGAGTGTGCAAGCGGCCATCATCGAAGTGCTCGTGACCAAGACCATGCGCGCCACGAAAAGGCTGGGCGTGCGCTGCGTGACCGCCTCGGGCGGCGTAACGGCGAATCGCGCGCTGCGCAAGGAACTGGCTGGTGCCTGCGAACGGGGGGGCTACACCCTGCGCGTAGCCGAGCGGAATCTTTGTACGGACAACGCGGGAATGATCGGTGTGCTGGCGGAGCGGAAGCTATTGAGCGGCGGGGCCACCGATGCGCTGGACGCCGACATTGCGCCGGGGCTGGCGCTGGCCTGATCGTTCGTTTACTGCCGGACGTGCTGCGGCAGTCGTTCCAGAATCATTTTCACCGTGGCGTCGATGGCTCCGAGATTTTCCTGAACGACAGAACGGGCGTTCTCCCCAAGTTTTGCGGCGCGCACGGGATCGGCAAGCAGTTCTTCCAGCGCACGTTCTAATCCGGCGGCATCAGCCACCTGTCGCGCGCCCTCACGCTCCACGAGCAGCTTCGCGATCGGCTCGAAGTTCTGCATGTTCGGTCCGAAGACGAGCGGCCGGGCCAGGGCACCCGGCTCAATGGGATTTTGTCCGCCCTCGGCGGTGAGGCTCTTGCCAACGAAGACGACGGTGGCGTGCTCGTAGAAATAGCGGAGCTCGCCCGTGGTGTTGACGAGCAGGGCTTGCACTTCGCCGGGCTGAAACTGCGTGGCGGGCACGATCTCGTTGCGATAAACAAACTTCACGCCCGCCGTCTCCAGATCCCGGCCCGCTTCGCGACCACGCTCGAAGTGGCGCGGCACAGCCACCAGAAACAAGCCGGGGAAGCGACGGCGCAGCCGCAGGAATATTTCGCCCAAGATTTTCTCCTCGCCTGCGTGCGTGCTGCCCGCGACGAGCACCGGCGCACCGTCCGGCACGCCAAGTTGCGCGAGCATGGCCGGCACATCGAGCACGCGTCGCTCGTTCAGCTTGGCCGCGTCATACTTCAAGTTGCCCACGACGCGCAGCGCCTTGGGCCGGCAGCCGATGGCTTCGAGGCGTTTGGCATCCGCTTCATTCTGGCAGCCCACTCCAGCAAGGGAGGCGAAGACTTGGCGGAAGAGAAATCCCCAGCGCTGATAGCCCCGGGCCGAGCGTTCGGAGAGCCGGGCGTTGACGAGGAAGACCGGCTTGCCCAAGTCCGCGGCCCGCCAGAGAAAGTTGGGCCAGATTTCCGCCTCCACGAGCACGACGGCTTCCGGGCTGATGAGCCGGAAGGCGCGGCGCACGTAGCCACGCGCGTCGAGCGGGTAATAAATTTTGGAGATGTGCGCGGGCAGTTTCTTGCGCAATTCAGCCATGCCCGTCGAGGTGGTGGTGGAAACGACGACCTTCAGATTGGGGGCGCGTGTTTCAAGGGCCTTGATGAGCTGGGTGCAGATGTTGACTTC
>JAYVWQ010000478.1:0-3228 GCA_043785945.1 Akkermansia sp. | reverse complement strand
GCGGAGCCGGTCACAGGGCGCACGCATCAGATTCGGGTTCACGCGGCGGAGCATGGTTTCCCCATTCTCGGCGACACCCTTTACGGCGGCACGGCGGCGGCGCGTGTGTTTTTGCACGCGGCGGAGCTGTCGTTGAAGCATCCGGTGACGGATGAACTGTTGACCTTTCATGCGCCTGCCGACTGGAGCGCGGATACGTTGCGGGCGGCGATGATGGAACCGCAACGCACCGACAGCCTTCGCCTCCTCCACGGCGCGAGCGATGGCTGGCCCGGATGGTTCGTGGACAAGCTCGGTGATTATTTGCTGGCGCTGGGCGAGCATGAATTGAGCGGGCCGCAACGCGCCGAACTGGAGTCGCTCGCCCGGACCCACGCCGTGCGCGGTGCTTATCACAAGGCGCTGAACCGCAACGTGCGCCAGAGCAAAGTCGCGGACGCCTCGCCGCAACTGATCTTCGGCGAAGCCGCGCCGGAGCGTTTCACCGTTCGCGAGAACGGGCTGACGTTTGAACTGAGTTTCAGCGAGGGCTACTCGGTGGGACTGTTCCTCGATCAGCGAGATAATCGAAGGCGCTTTCTCGCCGGACATGTGGCGGCAGATTTTTCGCTCGCTGGTAATGCACTGCGTTCCCCCTCACCCCGGCCCTCTCCCGCCGGGAGAGGGAGTCCTTCATTCAGCGGGATTCGTGAAGGGGCCGTAAGGATTACCGAAGAGTCGGGGATCGTTCTCCCTCTCCACTGGGTAGAGGGCCGGGGTGAGGGGGAATGCGGCGCAATCACGACTGCATCCGCGCCCGAGACTGACATTTTATCCGGCTGCGAAGTCCTGAACACCTTCGCCTACACCTGCGGCTTTTCCGTCGCGGCCGCGAAAGCCGGCGCGCGCACCACGAGCCTCGACCTCTCGAGAAAATATCTGGAGTGGGGCCAAGGCAACTTTGCGCTCAACGGGCTTGACCCCGCGCAGCATGACTTCATCTACGGCGACACCTTCGATTGGATGCGGCGGCTGGCCAAGAAAGGCCGCGCGTTCGACGTCATCGTGCTCGACCCGCCGACCTTCTCGCAGTCCAAGGAAAGCGGTACCTGGCAGGCGGAGAAAGATTACGGAAAACTCGTTGCAGCCGCGCTGCCATTGCTGAAACCCCAGAGCGTGCTGCTCGCCTCCACGAACGCAGCCAGGCTGGAGCCAGAAGATTTTTTGGAAGTGCTGCGTGCGGCGGTGACGAAATCGGGGCGCAAAATTCTCCAGCAACATTACGTGCCGCAGCCGCCGGACTTTCCCATCACGCGCGCCGAGCCGGCGTATTTGAAAACGGTGTGGCTGCGGGTGACTTAACGTGCTGCCGGTTTGTAACCGGCAGAGGAGACGTAGTTAGACAAGTGAGCGCAAGAATTTGAGAACGTGCGCGTCGTAACCAAGCCCGGCCGGTTGCAAACCGGCAGCACGCTGTTCAATACCCGCCCGTGCCCGGCCTCGGCCCGCGCTGGATCAACTCAATCTCGTAGCCCTCGGGCGCGTCGATGAAGGCGAAGCCGCCGCCGTCCTCCTTGTAGGTCGGACCATCCGAGAATTTCAGCCCGTGCGCGGCGAGATGTTTCCCGAATTCTTCCAGGCTCGAAACTTCAAACGCGAGATGCGTGAGGTCCGGCTGCACCTGCACCGGGCCACTGGACGGGAAATAACACAGCTCGATCAACTCCTCGCTGCCCGGCGCCTGCATGAAGGCGAGTTCCGAACCACGCGGCGACTTGTGGCGGCGCACTTCTTCAAGCCCGAGAACTTCACGGTAGAACTTCACGGATCGTTCCAGGTCGTTCAGCCGGTAGCGCGTATGGAGCAGTTTGCCAACTTTCATGGCGCGACGATGGCAGGGCAGGGCACGGAGCCGCAAGCATCCGGTGGTGCTCAGAAATTACGGCACGGTCAGCAGAGTCGCGCGGCTCTGTCCGTTGATCGGCTGGGTGAAGCTGCGCATGAACCGGTTCGTGCCCGTGCTGATTTGCCCGAAGTTCCAGGCTTCTCCCGTGGGCGTCCGCCAATCGGACCAAGTGAGACGCGGCCACGCCGACTTGGACTGCGGCGCTTCGGTGACGAGGCGATAGAGCAAGACTGCGGGCGCATCGGGGGCAACTTCTTCGCCGGGCAAAAACACGGTCGCCTCCTGCGCCGGAATTAGTCGTTCTGTTTTCACGGCGGGCGTTTGCACCACCGCCTTCCCGACCTCGGATTGCGTGTCGCGCCAGAGACGCGCGAGGTCGGGCGGCAGGTCCGGCATGACACTCGCCTTTGCGCCCGCGACGCTCCAGCCATTCGCGGTGAAGGGACCGAGCTTCGCGTCCGCGCGCAGCGGTTCCATGGAACGCCACGGTTGATTGTCTTGGAAATACTTGGCCCCGCGCTGCTGCGCCGCCAGTTGCGTTATCGCCCGGGCGAACCGCGCTGCGGCCAGCGTATAGGTGTCCGCATCACCGAGGCGATAAGCCAGTCGCGCCGCGCCGAGTGCCTGGGCGGCTTGCTCCAATGGCACCACGTCCAAGCCCGCGAAGGCTGTCCAGTCTGGCGGCGTGCTGCGCAGGAATTGTCCGCGCAATTCTGGCCAGCGCGCGCGGACGGATTCCCAATCGCCGCCCGCGTGCGCCGACTGCCAAGCCTTGAAGCACGCCGCGTTGCTCCAGCGTTCACCCAACGGCTCGCCCGCGCCTTCGGTCTCATGCACGTAGCGCAGCACCGGCAGCGTGACGTCGTACGAGTCAACATCCTGGATGCCGTAGTAGGGGCCGCTGGAGGTGAAGATTTCCATGTCGAACGGCTTCTCGGAAAACTCGGCGGGAAAACCCTGTCCCATCGCGCTCGCCAGCACCGGACTGACGGGCGCGAGCTTGAGGTGCTTGGTGTCCCACTCGTCATTCCAAGAGAGCCAGTGGAATTTCTGTCGGAAGGTCACCCGGTCATGCGCGCGATCCACGCTGAAACTTTCCTCGCAACGGATCGGGAACTCGCGCATCGCGCCCGCCCAGTAGCGCGCGCGGGAGAGCGGGTCGGCGGGCAGCGCCTTGTGCCATTCCCACGTCAGCACGCGCTTCTTTTTTTCTTTAGGCGAGAAGGCAGGGCCGTCCTGTCCGAGTTGCGCGGGCTTGTAGTCGCCATACATCGGCATGAGCGCCGCGTAGCCCGCCGGGCCATTGAAGCTGAAGTGCAGGCCGTTCGCGTCGAAGCGGATTC
>JAYVWQ010000477.1:0-3266 GCA_043785945.1 Akkermansia sp. | reverse complement strand
AACCTATGCGGTGTCCGAAATGCGAATGTGTGGATGACAAGGTGATTGATTCGCGCGCCTCGCGCGGAGAAACCACCATCCGCCGCCGACGCGAGTGCCTGAAATGCGGCCACCGCTTCACCACCTACGAGGAGATTGAAAAATCCACCTTGGTCGTGATCAAGCGCGACGAACGGCGCGAGGATTTTTCCCGCGAGAAGCTGCTCATCAGTTTGCAGCGCGCCTGCCAGAAACGCCCCGTCAGCCTCGAAGCCATGCAGGCGCTGGCCGACAAAATTTACAACGACCTGCTCGACAATCACGACCGCGAGGTGAGTTGGCGCGAACTGGGCGAGTGCGTCATGGAAGGTCTGCGCGGCTTGGACAAGGTCGCCTACATCCGCTACGCGAGCATCTACCGGCAGTTCGAGGAGCCGGACGAATTTCTGCACGAGATCAAGAAACTGGAGAAGCCCCATGATACTCTTACGATCCGACTGCCTGGTGTTTGAAATGAGCAATGGCGACAAGATCCCCTGCTCGGCCTCGACCGTCACAGTCGAGTTGATGGGCGCGGCCATGGAGCTGGTGGACCGCGAAGTGGTCGAGAGCGCAGCGGCGGCGGTGCTCCACTATTTCCAGCAGGATCTCGAACGCACCACCGTCACAGTCAGTGAATTCACGGCCGCTCTGGAGAAAGCCCTGCGCGGCCTCGGCCTGAACGTGGCCTGCGACTCGATGGCCACGGCGGGCCGCAACACCCTCTCCGATCTGCGCCGGCTCGCCTCCGAGTGCGGCCAGGCCTTCGAGCTGGGCTTCTTCTCCAAACTGCGGGAAGAGGTGCGGAAGGAAATGCGTGGCTCGCCCCAACTGCTCCGCTTCTCCGGCCTGCGGGGCTGCGTGAAACAACTCTCCGGCGCGCGCCGCTGGTCGCCGCGCTGCCAGCAACTCAGCGATCACATCGTGGAATACCTGCGCAGTTGTGTGACTCAGGAAAACCCGCCGCAACCCTGCGGACTGCTGGTGGTGTGAAGCGGCGGTGGAGTTAAAAGCGGACTGAGTTTCACGAAGACCGCGAAAGGGCGAGGGAATCAAAAACCGGATTTGGCTCCGAAACGAACGATTCATTCAGCCACGGAACTTCACCTCTTCTTCGCTTCCTTCGCCCTCTTCGCGAGACAACTTCTTGTCTCAAATCAGATGGCAAAACATCGCATCCCGCAGCTTCGGCTCGAACCAGGTGCTCTTCGGCGGCATGATGCCGCCCGCGTCCGCGATGGTCATCAAGTCCTCGATACTGGTCGGGAACATGGAGAATGCGCAGGCGTATTCGCCGCTGTTGACCAACTTCTCCAACTCCGCCGTGCCGCGAATGCCGCCCACGAAATTGATCTGCTTGCTGGTGCGCGGATCGTCGATGCCGAAGAGCGGCGCGAGCACATACTTTTGCAGCAGAGTCACGTCGAGCTTCTCAATCGGATCGCTGGTGCGGAAGAAATGCTCGCGAAAAGTCAGCGTGTGCCACGCGCCTTCGAGATAGAGGGCGAGGTGATGCTTGGCCTTCGGCTTCGCAACCCCACTGCTCTTCTGAATGACAAACACGCCGTCCAGTTTCTCCAGCAGTTGCGCCGCCGACAGGCCGTTCAAAGTCTTCAGCACCCGGTTGTAGGGCTGAATCTGCATCTGATTGTGCGGGAAAATAACCGCGAGAAAACGCGGGCTGTCCCCTGCCCCGTGGCGCGACTCAAAGACCCGCGCCGCCGCCGCGCTGCGATGGTGCCCGTCCGCGATGTAGAGCACGGGAATCTTGGAGAACTCGCGTTGCAGAGCCGCGATGCTTTCGTCATCGCCCATCACCCAGGCGCTGTGCCGCACGCCATCCGGCGCGGTAAAATCAATGTCCGGCAGCTCCACGGTCTTGCGGTTCACGAGGGCATCCACCGCGACCGTCGCGCGGTAGGTGAGGAAGACCGGGCCGGTCTGCGAGCCGAGCGTCTCGATGTGGCGCACGCGGTCGTCCTCCTTGTCCGGGCGCGTCAATTCGTGCTTCTTGATCGTGCCCTCCAAGTATTCCTCACAGCTCGCGGCCGCCACGAGGCCGACCTGCGTGTGCGCGCCCATGACCTGGCGGTAGAGGTAGAACGCCGCCTTGCGATCCTGGCGCAAGGAATCCTGCGCGATCAGTTTCTGGAAATTCTCCCGGCCCTTTTCGTACACGACCGGGGAATAGAGGTCGGTGCCGGGCGGCAGATCAATTTCTGGCTTGCTCACATGGAGGAAACTCAGCGGACGGCCCGCCGCCATCTGCCGCGCCTCGTCGGACGACATCACGTCGTAGGGCAGTTCACAAATCTCGGAAGCGAACTGCGGTTGCGGACGCAGCGCGCGAAAAGGTCTAATCGTTGCCATAAATGCGGCGCGATTTCGCCGACTCCGCCGGGAAGTTTCAACTCAATTGATCGGCGGCCGCGCTGAAGCAAATGAGAGTGCGAGGCAAGAAGTTCATTTCCCCGCCGATGAGCCGGCCAACGCATCTGAAACTCATTTCCAACCGCCTTGTCCGGGGGAAGGGAACCAGAGCCGGTGAATCATGAGTCTGCTGCGGCCAAAATTAGCGCGCGGCCGTTTTCAGTTCAGCAAAGCGCCGGCGCATCTCAGCGAGTCGTTTGGCCTGGGCTGGATCGGCGATGAGATCGTTCTCCTCCAGCGGGTCGGCGCGCAGATCGAAGATCTGCTCCGTTTTGAAATCCGGCCAGTAGAAATATTTCCAGTCCTTGCGCACGAGCGCCTCGGAGGAGGGAATGAAGTTGGTGTTCCTGATCGTCGCGTGTTCGTAGAAAAACTCCGGACGCCACACGGGTTTTTGCGCGGCGAGATAGAGCGGCGCGAAGTCGCGGCCCTGCATCGTAGCTGGCGCTTTGATTCCCGCCGCAGCGAGAATGGTTGGCGCAAGATCGACGTTCAGCGTGAAGTCGTCATTCGTCTGACCACGCTTCGCCTGCGCCATGCGCGGGTCGCGCACGATGAGCGGTACGCGGATGCTTTCCTCGTGCGGATACCATTTGTCCGCCAGCCCGTGCTCGGCGTGGAAGTAGCCGTTGTCGCCGGTGAAAATGACGAGCGTGTTCTCGCGCAACCCCTGCTTGTCCAGTTCCGCCAGCACGCGACCGCAGATCGTGTCCACCTCCGTGGCGAGACGGTAGTAGTTCTTCATCATCGTCTGGTATTTCGCCGGCTCGTCGAAGCGCCAATGCCAGCGCACGCGCCCCTCGTTCTTCTCATGGGCG
>JAYVWQ010000476.1:0-2183 GCA_043785945.1 Akkermansia sp. | reverse complement strand
TTGCGCTGACCGATGGTGTAGAACTCGATGCCGTCGTGCCGGCCCAGCACGCGCCCATGCACGTCCACGATGTCGCCGGCATGTTTCTGCACGAGCTTGGCCGCTTCGAGGAACGCGCCGTAGTCCTTGTCGGGCACGAAACAGATTTCCATGCTCTCCTCCTTGTCGGCGGTCTTAAGTTCGCACTCGCGGGCCACGGCGCGGGTGTCGCTCTTGGTCATTTCGCCCAAGGGGAAAACGGTCTGCGCGAGCTGCTCCTGCTTGAGGGAGAAAAGGAAGTAGCTCTGGTCCTTGCGCGGGTCTTTACCACGCTTGAGCAAGGTGCGCCCGGTATCGCGGCATTTTTCCGTGCGCGCGAAGTGGCCGGTGGCAATGAGCGACGCGCCCAGTTTTTTCGCGCGGCTGATGAGCGTGCCGAACTTGAGCTTCTCGTTGCACATCACGCACGGGTTGGGCGTGCGCCCGGCGCGATATTCCTCGGCGAAGTAATTGATGACCTGCTGTTGAAACTCCGCCGCTTCATCAACGAGGTAATACGGGATGTTGAGCTTGTGGGAAACGGCGCGGGCGTCGGTCACGGCCTGCGGCCCGCAGCACTTGTCCTCGGCGCGATTGACGCAGTCCTGCGGCCAGAGCTTGAGGGTGATGCCGATGACCTCGTAGCCCTGCTCAACCAACAGCGCGGCCGCCGCCGAGGAATCAACGCCTCCGCTCATGCCAACCACAATTCTTTGTTTCTGCTCCATCGCGAGGGCGGAGGATAACCGGGAGAGGGGAAACACCAAACATCAAACTTCAAACACCAGAGAAGCTCCAAACCTCAAATGCCAACCAAGGTCTGCTGGCTGCGGAAGTGAGGCTGGGGATTTTTTGCGCCCTATTTGCCCAGCAGCGGCGCGGGGCAGCAGGTTGTTTCGCGCACGCAGCGGCAGAGGTACTTCGCACTCATCGCCCCGAGGGTGGGCGCGACGAGGTAAATCCAAACTTCATTCATCCGACCGGCCCAGATCGCCGGGGCAAGCGAGCGCGCCGGGTTCATGCTGGCTCCGCAGATTGGCCCGGCGAACAAGGCTTCGAGGGCAATGACGCTGCCGATGGCGATGCCGGCGGTGATGCCCTTCTCTTTCGCGCCGGTCGAGACGGAGAGAATCACGAGCATGAGCACAGCGGTGAGAATGAATTCGAGGACGAAGGATTGCAGCGCGGAACCGGCGGGCAGGGTCGCCCCCAGCGTGGTGTGTTCGGGAAAGAGCAGCTTCATGACGCCGCTCGCAAGCATCGCACCCACTATTTGCGCGCCGAGGTAGGGCATAACTTCGCGACCGTCCATCCGTCCCGAGACGTAGAAGCCAAGCGTGACGGCGGGGTTGAGGTGTGCGCCCGAGATGTCGCCGAAGGTGTAAATCATCGCCAGCACCACGAGGCCGAAGGTGAGCGCCACGCCGAGGTGCGTGATGGTGCCGCCGCTCACGTCGTTGATGACAATCGCACCCGTGCCAGCGAACACGAGGGCGAAGGTGCCGATACATTCCGCAGCGAGTTTTTTCACGGGATAAACTTATGCGACGACGCGGGTGGGAAAGCAAATGGGATGGAGCAAAATCGCCAGCCGCGCCGCGAAAAACGCGTACTTGTATCGTGCGGCGCGGGATGAGAGGCGCCCGGCCTCACGCTAACGCTTCCCCGACAATACTGCTTCAATCCGCTGTTGCAGTTCAGCGAAGACCGTCGCCGCCGATCGGTGTCCATCCACGATGGTAAATCCGTAGATCGATTGTAAACGCTTGAACTCCGCTTCCATCAGGGTCTGATACTTGAGAAACGAGTCGAACATGTCGCGTGAAAGGCCGATGTCCATACCGCTCTCCCAGAAATCGAGCGCGAGGTTTTTCTGGAAGGTCCGTTGCACCAGTTCTTCAGGCGAGACGTTCAGATAAAAGACCGCGTCCGGCACCAGCGCCATGCCATAGAGATTCTTTAACCACACCCCGTCGATGCCGCGCACCAGATCGCGCGCCATGAGCGTGTCGATGTAACGATCCGCCAGCACCATCATGCCCGCGCGCAGCGAAGGCAGGATCACGTTCTCCAACTGGTCGGCAAAATCCGTGGCGTAAAAAAGACTGAGCGTGCTGCGACTGAGAATGTTCCCGTTCTGAGCCCGGTCCAATTCCTCGCTGACC
>JAYVWQ010000475.1:0-1607 GCA_043785945.1 Akkermansia sp. | reverse complement strand
TGAGTTCACCTGAGGATTCACCATGCCTTGAAAGAGACTAGCCATCTAACAGACGAGGGGACATTGCCTGATTTTTGTCCCATGGCGACAACTATCTCTAAATTTTTTTTGAGGCCCAGACGAGACCCATCACAGTTCGTCCGCGCGCATGACCTTTGTGTCCGCCGTTTACAACGGACAATTTGGTCATCATGCTAGGCTCGGCCTCGGAGAAACAAACATGCCGGAGTCCAACGTCCGTTCCGAATTAAAGCTCGTGATGATAAAACTGCGACAAGGCCAGATATGGAAGCGGGGTCGGGAGTTCCTGCGTATTGTGCGCTTGGAACGACTGGTCGTGGAATACAAGTCCGCGCTCAACCTCACGACCAAACTCGGTACGCATCATCAGCTCACCAAGAAGGAGTTTTGCCGCCTGATCAAGACGGCCACGCTGCTCCAGCCGGTGGATGATACCCGGCTCGACTCGACTTCGTAGCGCGCGCGCCCGGTGCTGCCCGCGCTGGTCTGGTCGGACCGAAGCAAGCACTTGTTCCTCAAAATTGAACGCGCTGGAAAATCGCCAGTTTGAAAGAAGCGTCAGTTTTTTGCCCGCGCCTTCGTTTTGCCGAATCGCGTTTGAATCAGCTTGAGAAACTCGTTGGCCGCGCGGCCGGGCGGACGTTGTGCTGGCCAGAAGACGGCGATCTTGCGTTCCGGCTTCGGAGCTTGGAGCGAACGATATTCCGGGCAGTCGCTGCGTTCGGATTGTGCGGCCATCGCTGGAATGAGCGACAACCCCAGTCCCGCGCGGACGAGTGCTTGAATCGTCTCCAACTGGGCGCTGCGAAAGCTGATGTGCGGGCGCACCTCGCGCCGGTCGCAGAAGCGCAGCACCTGGTCGCCGAGGCAATGCCCCTCTTTCATCACGATGAGCCGCTCTTGTTCGAGGTCGGCCACGGCCACGGTGCGCTGGCGCGTGAGCGGATGACCGGGCGGCAGGGCGAGCAGCAATTCCTCGGTGAACAGTTCCCGCACTTCCAGCCGCTCGTCCTGGAAGGGCAGGCTGGCCAGGGCGAAATCAATTTCGTAGGCGTGCGCCAGCTTGAGCAAGCGCACCGTGGTATCCTCTTGCACCACGATTTCCACGCCGGGAAATTTTTCCGTGAACTCCGCCATCACATCCGGGAGCAGATACGGTGCGATGGTAGGCAGCACGCCGATGGTTACACCCCCGCGCAACAAGTCCTGCGCGTCGGTCGCCTCGCGTTTTGCGGCGTCCACTTCCTCCAAGATACGGACGGCGCGGCGCAGAAAGGCTTCGCCGTGGGAGGTGAGTCGGACTTCGCGGTGCATCCGGTCGAAGAGTCGTTCGCCCAGTTCTTCCTCCAGTTTTTGAATCTGCTGGCTGAGGGAAGGCTGGGCCACATGACAGTGCTCGGCCGCGCGGGAAAAATTCCCCATCCGCGCCACCGCCACCACGTATCGAAGCTGATGCATCTCCATAGGCAGTGACTATGCTGGACCAAGGAAAGAAGTACTTCAACAATACGTCCTCGGATGGTTCACTCGTTGAAAGAAACGTCCGAAAAATTATGAGCGAGCACAAGACCAACACCTCCCAACTG
>JAYVWQ010000474.1:0-9190 GCA_043785945.1 Akkermansia sp. | reverse complement strand
GCATCCGCCTGCACCAGCATCTTGCGGTTGATGGAACCGTGCGGCTGATGACAGGTCGTGCAGCCCTCGCGCATCGCCTCGTGCTCGAAGACCACGCGCCTGGTCTGCTCGCGATGACACTGCGCGCACTGGTCGTTCAGCCGCGCTAGGCCGAGGCCGCCGGCCGGCTTCATGATGTCGGCCCCATGCGGGTCATGGCACTGCACGCAGTTCATCCGGCCTTCCAGCACGGGGTGATGCTGCGGCAGTTTGAAGTCGGCGTGAACCTCGAGATGACAGGCGAGACAAGCCTGCGCGTCCTTCGCCGGATTGATAATGAACTTCCCGCGCCCTCCGCCGGCGGCGATATGCTTGCTGCCCGGGCCGTGACAGGATTCGCAGCCCGAAGCGCCCGCCATCTGCGCCGAATCAACGTGCAGCCGCGCGTGCGGGCCGGCGGCAAAAGTGCGGGTGTACTTCGCATGGCAGTCCGCGCACGAGGCGTTGCCGGTGAAGGTCGCACCGGGAATTTCGAGCGGGGCCACCACGGTGCGCTCCAAGGTCGAACAGGAAATCAGCAGCCCACTCGCGAGCGCGGCCCAGCCCACTAGCAGGCTCCATCCGAGTGGGGGACGCAATTTCACAGCGACATCCGCAGGCGCGGCCACCGGGCGACAGGGTTGGATTGCACAGGAGGAAATTGCTGGAGCGCCGACCGCCGCTTCAAGAATTTTCCGTTGACGCAGATCCACTTGGAACTTTCGATGCCGACATGAAAATCCACGCCCTGCTCGGTCTCGGCCTGCTGCTGTGCAGCCCGGCCGTCTTCGCCGACACCATCACCTTGAATCCTTCCGACGACGCCACCATCTCGAGCTACAGCGGAGTGCGGGATGCGGGCGGGGACGCGGTCACGATGATTGCCGGGACGCTTGGTTTTTCCGGGGGCGGGGTCCCTGCCCGCGCGCTCCTACGCTTCAATCTCAGCGACATTCCCCAAGGCTCAGTCGTGACCTCAGCCGCCCTGACCGTGACCGTGACGAGAAGCGGGACCGCCACGCCGCAGCTTTACTCGTTGCACCGCTTGCTCACGGACTGGACGGAAAGCGCCGCCACCTGGGACGACTCCGGGGTGAGCGCCTGGTCCGGCGGAAATTTCGCCCCGCCCCCGGACGCCACGGCCACGCTGGGAAGCTCGGGAGGCTCCACCTTTGGTTCTTCCACCGGCCTGATCAACACGGTGCAAAGATGGCTCACCAATTCCGCCTCGAATTTCGGATGGATGCTGCGCAACCAGAATGAGGCCACCCCGCAAAACGCCCGTCGTCTCGCCGCACGCGAATCCGGCACGGACATGCCCGCGCTCGTCATTGATTTCACCCCGCCACCGCCGCCGCCGCCCGCCAGCGTGACGCTGGTCAACGTGCGGGTGGAGGCCGGGAAAATTCGTTTCAATTTCGCCGCCCTCGCCGGCACGAGCTACACCGTGGAGGGCCGGGATGCGTTGGAAGGTGCTTCCCATTGGATGCCCATCATCACCCATCCTGATCCCATGGAGAGCAGCCTCATCCCCTTTTGCGAAACGATCACCGGCACCCGGCGCTTCTACCGCGTGGTCTCGCCATGAGGTTGGCGGACCATCGGGCTACCGCAGAAAAATCCGGCGCAACGCTTCCGTGGCAGCTTCGAGATCGTCCGCCATCGAGTCTCCATCCATGCGCAGATGCGGCTGCGACTCTGGGGATTTTCCTTCCAGAGCCGAGGCGTTGATGAGCTGCGTCAAGACGGCCTCACTGGCGAGGAACAGGCCCAAGCGCCGCCCGGCCTCGGCGTGCGGCGCACCACGCACCAACGCAACGGAATTCGGAATCAGCACCGACTCTCCGCTCAACGGCTGTGCCGCCACCGGCAACCCTTCGCGCTGCCCCGCGGCGATGTCATCCGAATCAGTCAGGCCCACCAGCGCGGCGCCCCGGCCCACGAGTTTCACGACCACGGAGTTGCCATCGACGAGGAAGGGCTGGTTCGCGGCCAGCGCGCGGCACCATTGCTCCCACTGCTCCGCGCCCCAGTGCTGCCGCAGCGCGATGAACTGCGCCGAGGTGGTGCCGAACATCGGATAAGCCAGCGCGACCTTGCCGCGCCACATGGCGTTGGTGAGTTCGAGCAGTGACTGCGGCGCGGACGCGAGTGCGAGCTTGTTCGTGTTAATGACCATGCGCCGGCTGCGATAGCCGAACTCGGTGAGCGTGTTCGTGTCCAGCGCGCCGCGCCGCGCCAGTTGCCGCGTGCGCAACGCCTCGTTGCTCCACCACACGTCGCACTGCGGATGCTTCGCCTCGGCGAGCAGACGGTTGGCGAGACCAACCGTCTTCACCGCCTCGCTGTCGAACACGGCGCGCACTTTGATGCCAGTTTGTTTCGTGAACTCGTTCAAGATCGGCTCCGCGAACTCCTGGTCTTGCGAGGTGTAGAGGGTGACGGAACGATCTTCCTCGCGATGGCAACCAAGGCAGGCGGCGAGAGTCAACAGGCCGAGGAGGCGCACAAGAATATTGGTATCAATGACGACTTTCATTTCGCCGCGCCGACCGAACCGCTTTTATCTCTTGGCCGATTTCTTCCGCGCTCATCTTGTCACGTCCGGTTTACACTGAAGACGATTGCATGGCCAGAACGGCTTCAGTGGCGCGGGCGCGAGGGACAGCGGCGAGAGTTTGCGGCAGTGAATCTTCCGTCACCGAGAACAAGACGCCGACGGGCTTGCCGTCCTTCGTCACGATACAGTCATGCTCGGATGTCTTGAGCGGCCCCGCCCCAAGTTCCTGAACGGAAACAGATTTCATGCAGTCAGATTGTCGTCCTCTCTCGTCAAAAACAACCCGGCAATCAAGCCGTCCGCCTGTGATGCCATCAATCGAAAAAGCGCCGCTAGCCGTGAAGAAAGTCTCTTTCACTGCGGTTCATGCTGCTGATGAAAGATGTGTCCCATTTCAGTTAACGGACCCATTGTTCATCAGGGGCTGGATCAAGGTTGGCGCGAGTTGTGGTGTTGGACGGCGCGGCATCCGAAGAAATTTGATAATACGAAAGATTGTCCTGGTCGTGCAGTTGAAAGGAACCAGGAGCGATGGAGCGGGGGCTCAACCGGACACACGCACCGGAGCGCCGAGCCATGCTCGGCGTTCCGCCGGAAATGCCGTCACGACCAGTTGGTGCGTGTGACACGAGCCACTCCCGGTGATTCGACGGCGCGTGGGTGGACGATCCGGCGTCGCTCCGACCGTCACGGAGCGGTGCGAGCCGTTCACATATTTGCTCCGACTCACGGCAGCGGCACGGGCGCGGTGTTCACGCGGAAGAATTTCCTGGCCGAGTTGGTGGCGGACTGCGGCTCGGTGGAGCGAGACTGCCAGACGGAGCCGTTGGTGTTGAACAGCGTGGCGGGGAGCGCGGAGGACGTCCAGGTCGCGAGGTTGGTGGACACGTCCAGCGAGTAGTTCACGCTACCGTCGCCAAAGCGTGCGTGCGTGAAAGTGAACTGGCCGTTCGTGAGGTTCGAGCGCGCCTCAGTTTCGTAAGCGGCGAGGACGCGGTAGGTGACGGGCGCGCTCGTCGTGCTCGCGCCCGCCGCGTCGGTGGCGCGGGCGAAGCCGGTGTAGCTGCCGGGCGCGAGGTTGTTGAAGGTCGCGGCGTAGGCCGGCGTGGCGACGGTGACGCCATTCGTCGTGAGCGCCTGCGCGGTGAAGACGTGCAGGCCGGGCACGGTCACGCCGGTGCCGAGATTGAACGGCGCAACCGTGTCGAGACCCGGCGGCACGCCATCGCAGAAAAATTCCACCTGCCGCAACGCGGCGTCACCGAACGACGAAGCCGCATTCAGGAAAACACCCGTCGATGCGAACCAGTTCCCATCCGGCGTGGCCGAGGCGGTGAGCGTGACGAGCGGCGCGACGCCGCTGGTCGGCGACGCGGTGAAGCCGGGTGCAGCCAGCCCCGGCACCTTGCGGCGGCCCAGCACTTGATCGAAGAAGCGGAGGGTGAGGAGGAAATTCCCCGTCGGGTTCATGCCCAGCCCGTGATTGCCGGGCACGATGGGCAGCAAGGTGGAGCGTGCGCCCGCGCGCACCATCGCGGCGTGGAGAATTTCACTCTGATTGAACGGCACCGCGCTGTCGCCCGAGCCGTGCAGCAGCAGCAGCTCCGCGTCGGAGGCGGAGGCGAGCAGCGCGGGGTTCGTGGTGCCCGCCAGTTCTGGGCTGGTCTGAAGAGCGGCGTCAATGAGGTTGGATTCGGGCGCGTTCAGGTCGTGCGTCGCACCATTGGGCGCGTTGTTCATGCGCAGAAAATCCGTGGGTGCGGACCAGCCGCAGACGGCGCGCACGCGGTCAGAGAATTCCGCGAACGGCGCGTTCGTGCCCGTGCCGATGAAGTCCGCGCGCGCGCCACCCACCTGCGTCGCGGGCACGCCGCCGCTCGCGGACATCATGACCACGAGATGCGCTCCGGACGACGTGCCACGCGCGACGAATTGATTTGGGTCCAGATTGTAAGCCGCCGCCATGCACCCAGATGAGAACCGGACGAGCGCCCGTCGCCGCAGCCGGACGAGCGAAATCGAGGACGAAACTTTGCGGACGCCCGGCGAGATCGACGAAGCCGGCGTAGGCGAGATTGCGATTCGTCAGGATGGGCTGCGCCGACGCGGGCAGGAGCGGGGCGAGAAACATCGCGAGAGTGAACTTGAGCAAACAGGTTTTCATCAATCGTCTTTCCATCATTCCACCGTCACTTCGCCGCCATCTCGCCTTGCGCGAGCGTGGTGATTTCCGCTGGAGAAAGTGAGCGCGCGTAAATGCGCAGGTCGTCCAGTTGTCCATCGAAGGGCAGCGGGCTGCCCGCGACGCGACGGCCCAAACGCAACACGCCGTTCAACTGAAAGCCTGGCCGCAGCGCGCCCGCCGCCGTTGCCTCCCGGCCATTCAAGTAAAACGCCGCCCGGCCTTGCGCAGAGTCCACCACGAGTGCGACATGCTGCCAGCGGCCCGGCGCGAAGACGGCCGGTTCGGCAAAGGCCCGCGCATCCAGACCGCGCCCTCTCACTTCAAAGACCAATCCGTAAGTGGCGCGCGTCGGTTGCAGCATGAGCGAGAACTCGGGATCGCGTCCGGTCTGGCTGTCCAATACCAGCAACGGATGTGGCCGCGCCGCCGCGTCGGGATCAAGCCGCGCCCAGAACGCCACGGTGAACGTGCCGGGCAGTTTCAGCCGGGGTGATGCGACCTCCGGCTTCGCGGCGTGCAGGTCGAGCGCCTGACCGATGCGCCCCGCGCCCCACGCCGCGTTCGCGCTGGCGAAAAGATCGCGCCCATGACCGGACACATCGCGCCCCGAGCCATCGAAGGTCCAGTGCGCGATTTCCGTCCGTCGGCATACTGGCACTGAATCTAACTCGACGCGGCCTGCGCGCAGTCGGCGGTGCTAAACGTGAGATTCGCCGGGCGCCCCCTGCCCGCCACCATCATGACTTCCAGCGCCGTCTCCACTGCTGGCTTCGCGCCCCTTTTCAGCACCAAATAGGAATGGCCCGCTCGCCATGATGGTCTCGGGCTTGGCCGCATTGGTGAAAGTATTGTCCTTAAGCCGGAGGATGCTCAGGTCGCGATGCTGTCCGACGTTTTCGTAGAGCGCACGTTGCTGCGCCTCGCTGTCATCCGTCACGCCGTCGCCCTTCGCGCCGTAGGGGGCCTGCGTCACGTTCACGACATTCACGTGCGGCGGGCAGGATTGCTCTGCCGCGCGCATGGCGGCTGGGACGAGGAGCAGGACAAGGACGAGAAATAATTTCAGGGGTTGGTGTTTCATCGAAAACTGGATCACTTCCCCTTCCAGTGCCTGGCGAAAAACCCGTTCACTCCCTGAAAAGTTTCAGTTCTTGATATTGGCAACTGGTGAACAACCGGCCCTACCTCTGAAGAAAGGCCACACCTGAGCAGAAAATACCAAGAACTGAGGACGGCGATGGCGGAGTTCAGGGTCATGGGACAAGGAGCTTGCCGAGCGTGAGCCAGCCGGGGCGGCCAGGGTTCTGTTCCGCGTTGGCGAAGCGGAGCGGGCGCCCGACTTTGAGTGGGTTCGGGATGCCGAGGAGAAGCGTGACTTCGTCGGATGATACCTTCGCGAGATCAAGCGTCGCGGATCGAGTGGCGGTGGCGGCGGGCAGCAACGTGTTCAGCGCAAAGGGAAACTCAGCGACCAACTCGCCACCGTCGGAACCGACCGCCATGAGCCGCACCGGCCAGCGCGCGTAAAACGGCGCGACGCCGCGGTTCGTGATCGTGACGGAAACTTCCAGCCGGCGACCGGTCAATGCCGCGGTGGCCTGCACGATCTGCAACTCGTAGCCGAGGCTCCGCGCCGCCGCGAGGGCGCGCTCCCGTTCCTCGGGCGCGAGCGGGCGGGACGTGCTTGAGTCCATGAGCCAGGAGGCGTGGGTTTCGCGGACGCACCGCGCGAAATCCTGGCCCTTGGTGCAACGCTCCGTCTTCCACAGACACGGCCATAGCTCGGGGCGGATCTCGCCGCCGATGGGTGCTGTCTTCCAGCGTTCCATCGCGGCGGGGCCGGCTTGGCGGAGGGCCGCGAGATAGAACCAGTCATCATTCTTGCGCCCGGTTTCCAGTGTGCCCCAGGCGAAGGAGTCGTCGTGATAACCCATGTTGCGCCGGGCGTTCGACGCATGGGCGTGGTCGTGGTCACCGGCCGGGTAGCGCAGCAGCACCGGCGTTTTGTGAAAGGCTGCTTCGTAGGCGTCCATCACTTCCGCCTGAACCGTCTGGGACGCGAACCATTCCGAATGCGGATAGCAGTGCCACTCGCCCCAGGAGCCAAGCAGGCCAGCCGTGATGAAGCCGAGGCGCGGGTCGCCGTCGTAACGCTTGCCAAGTGCGGCGATGAAGTTCGTGAGCGCCGCGCGCAGACGCGGGTCTTCGTAATCTGGCGTGTGGTCGAGCGCGGGCGGGAGCGGCTGCGTGTTGGTGTTGGTCCACGCGTGCATCTTCACGCCTGCGGCGACGAGATACTCCGGCACGCCGCTGGGCTTGCGTGGGAATTCCAGGTAGATGCGGAAGACACTTTGGCAACCGCGCGCCGCAATGCCGTCGAGCAGACGTTCCATCGGCGACCAGTTGAAGTTCGTCGGCCCGGTCATCATCGAAGCGAGGGACAGATAGCCGAACTCCAGCGAGTGCGGAAACTTCCCTCCCTGCCCCGCGTACGGCACGAAGCCCTTGAGTGGGTTGTCCGCCGGAGCGGGCGCGTAGGCGGGCCGGAAAACGACCGGCTCGGCGGCCAATATCTTCACACTTTGAAGAAGGACCACGACGGTCAGCACTGCTTGTGGCAGCGCCCATCCTTTGATCCAACTGGCGAGAAATAACCGCTTCATGGTTTGAGGTAGCCGGAATAGGGGGCGGTGTGGCCTTCGCCCCGCTTCACTTCTTTCGTCGCGCCGTAGGGCGGACGGGTCACGTCCACGACATTCGCGTACGGCGGGTAGGCTTGCTCGGCGGCGCGCAGGGCGACGGTGCCGAGAAGCAGGGTGAGGACGAGAAACAGTTTCACGGTTAGCTCCATGGTTTTCATTCTCTCGCCTTGATTCCCACGCCCGCCTCGGGATGCGCCGCCACGATTTGCCAGACGGTTTTCTGAATCGTCTCCGCCAGCGCCGGATCAATCTTGCCATACGGCGCGGTCGGCAAGCCCACCGGCGACTGTTTGAGCAGCGCGGCGAAGTAGGTGCAGCCCACGAGATACGAACCCGCCTCGTTCAGGTGGATGCCGTCCTTGTAGAACTGGTAGATGCTGGTGTAGCCTGGCACCCGGCCTGCCTTCATCTGCGTGTGCAGCGCGTGCATGACGTGGCCGACGGGCACGAGCAACGGCGGCTTTTTCAGGAACGGCGTTTCCTTCCGCACTTCGCGCAGCAGCGTGGCGAAGTAGTCGCGCGTCTCGTTCGAGTTATCCCAGCCGCCGGAATACTTCGCCTCCCAGCGCGCCGTGAAATCGTCCACCTTCGAAAGATCATTGCCGCTGCCGGGTTTCGTCGGATCGTAATCGTTCTTGTCGAATGGTGTGCCCTTGCCGCCGCTCGTCACGCGCGGCCAGCGGGCGTAAAGGTAAATCTGCACGTCAGGATTCTTTCGCGCCGCCATTTCCGCGAACTCCTTGATCAGCGCCACGTCGCCGAGGTCTTGGCCCTCCTTGTTCTTGCCGTGCAATTGCCGGTCGAACGGTTGAAGGGAAACGGCATCCCACGCGAAGTTGTTCAGCGCATTCGTCCATCTCCCGTATGGCTCCTGCTGGAACCCGTCATTTGGATGTGTGTAAATCCATTCCAGCGGAGCGCCCGGAATCATGGTGCGGCCCCAGTCCAGTTTCACGCCGCGCGCCGCCGCCAGCTTCGCCAGTTCGCCATAGCGCACCGTGTCCGTGACGCTGTTGCCGATGAAATAAACGCGCCACGCATTCGTGGTTCCACCGGGCGAGAGGCTGGTGAAGGCGAGCAGTGCCAGGAACGCCAAGGTGGAAGATTTCAGTTTCATGCCGCGCCAGGATTTAGCTGTTCGTCTGCTTAATAGCGAGCGGCAGCAGCAAGAATGAATGCGGCGTGGCTTAAAATTTTCCCGGACGCAGCACGCGCACGTCGGACTCAAAGGCAATCATGGCGTAGCGCGGGAAGAACTCCTTCCCCAGCCGGGTCAGCAGGGTCGCCGCGATCTCCGGCGGCACCACGACTTCGATCTGGATGTTGGCGAACTCGCGGATGTCGGCGGGCCGGTGGCCTTGCGAGCCGTCGCCTTCGACGGCAAAGAGCGTCCAGCCGTGCGCGCCCGCTTCGAGCAACAGTTTGGTGACGGGGGCCTGCGCGTAGGCTTCACAGACGATGGTCACAAGTTTCATCGGATGGAGGTTCATGGCTTCAAGCATAGAGGCGACGGGCGATTTCGAGATAGAGCGGAATGCCGAGGGTGATGTTGAACGGGAAGGTGATGGCCAGCGACGAGGTGAGGTAGAGCGTGGGGTTCGCGTCGGGCAGCGCCATGCGAATGGCGGCGGGCGCGGCGATGTAGCTCGCGCTCGCTGCAAGCACGCCGAGCAACGTCGCGCCGCCGAGTTCGAGTCCGGTCAGCTTGCCGAGATAGACGCCGAG
>JAYVWQ010000473.1:0-7511 GCA_043785945.1 Akkermansia sp. | reverse complement strand
AGCCGCGCGTTGATCGGCGCGGGATCGGGCAGGTCGGGGTCGGTGTGCTTCTCTGCCGCGATGGGCGAGAAGAGAACGAGGCGCGGCGCCCCCTTGCCGCTGTAATTGGCCTGACGCGTGTCGGCAATGAACTTGGTGAGGTCGTCGCGGAACTTGGCCAGCCCGTCCGCGCCCTTGAACGATTCATTGAAGCCGAAGAACGCGAAGACCACGTCCGCCTGCACCTTGGCCAGCCATTCGGCCGGCGTGCCGAAGTCCGCTGAGCGCGGGCGCACGGTCAGTTCATCCGCCGCCATCGAAAGATTGCGGAACACGAGGTTGTGCTGGGGGAACTTCGTGTAGGCCAGCGCCTCGAACCAGCCCGAATGCTGCATTCGATCCGGCAGCGTGTTGCCGATGAGGGCGATGTGATCGCCGGGCTTGAGTTCCAACTTGTCCGCCGCCCCGACGAAGGAGGCGGCCAGCAAAGCCAGGACGAGGACGAGTGAGCGCAGTTGTCGTTTCATAAAATTTTGGAGCCGTGAAATTATCACGGGTAAAGGCAGACGGGCAATGACAAGCCGGTGTTCACGTCAATTCGCCGTAACACGGCGGGCGGCTTGGAATCAAAACAGCGAGTTGATGAACGGGGCGAGCGGCGAGGCCGGGGCCAGCGCGAGGAACAGCCCGAGCAAGAGCAGCAGGACGACGAAGGGGATGAGCCACCACTTCTTTTCCTGACGGAGAAACAGCAGAAATTCATGGAACCCCCGCCGCATGGGAGGGACTGAAGCAGTGGGCCAACCCGCCGTCATTCACAAATCGGCGGTGCCGTCCGAGCCGGAGAAGAGGTTGTCTGCATAACCCAAGGCCCGGTGCAGAGCGCGGGCGGCTCGCCCGCGTGTTTCCAGAACTATCCTGGCGCCTCGCGCGGACGAGACGTCCGCGCTCCTGTTTTTCGGACAGGCGCTCATCCCTTCTGCCCCAGCTTGTCGTCGGGCGCGCCGATCACCAGCACGCCTTCCGTCTCGTGCTCCTCGGGAATTCTCATGCCGTAGAACGAGCGATGGACGAAGTAGAGCGCGATGAGAAAGATCACCGAAGCGAGGCCGTACTTGAGGGCTTTGTTCTGCATCTGCACCGCGATCTCCACGGCGAGCAGGCCGAAGAGGGTGGTGAACTTGATCACGGGATTAAGCGACACGGAGGACGTGTCCTTGAATGGATCGCCCACCGTGTCGCCGACCACGGTGGCGGCGTGCAGCTCGGTGCCTTTCTGGCGGAGGTCCACTTCCACGATTTTCTTGGCGTTGTCCCACGCGCCGCCGGCGTTGGCCATGAAGATGGCCTGAAACAGGCCGAAGAAGGCGATGCCCACAAGGTAGCCGATGAAGAAGAACGGATTGAACAGGGCGAGTGAGAGGGCGAAGCAGAAGACGACGATGAAGATGTTGATCATGCCCTTCTGCGCATACACGGTGCAGATGCGCACAACCTCCTTGCTGTCGGCGATGGAGGCGGCTTCCTTGTCGAGCCGGATGTTGTTCTTGATGAACACCACGGCGCGATACGAGCCGGTCACGACCGCCTGAATCGAGGCGCCGGTGAACCAGTAGATGACCGATCCGCCCATGAGCAGGCCGAGCAACACCTCCGGCTGCACGAGGCTGAGGCTCTCGATGACATTGGCGTATAGCGGCATGCTCTTGAGCAGCATGATGATGCCGAAGATCATCGTGGTTGCACCAACCACGGCCGTGCCGATGAGCACGGGCTTGGCCGTGGCCTTGAAGGTGTTGCCCGCGCCGTCGCCTTTCTCCAGCTCATGCTTGGCGTTTTCAAAGTCCGGGTCGAAGCCAAACTCCTGCTTGATGCTCTCCCGGATGCCCGGCACGGATTCGATCTGGCTCAGTTCATAGACCGACTGCGAATTGTCCGTCACCGGGCCGAAACTATCGACGGCGATGGTCACTGGCCCCATGCCGAGAAAGCCAAAGGCCACCAGACCAAAGGCAAAGATGGGCGCGGCAAACGACAGTTCACCCTGCATCAGTCCCATCACCGACGAATGCTGCGAGATGAGATAGCTCAAGAGCATCAGGCCCAGAATGGTCAGCCCTTTCCAAAAGGCGGAGAAATTGCCGGCCACGAGTCCCGAGAGAATGTTCAGCGAGGCGCCGCCCTGGCGCGAGGCGTTCACGACTTCTTTGACATGGCGTGAGTGCGTGCTGGTGAAGACCTTGGTGAACTCGGGAATGACCGCGCCGGCCAGCGTGCCGCAACTGATGATGGACGACAGCACCCACCACAAACCGGAGCGTGTGCCGAATGAGCCGAGCAGCAGGTAGCTGGCGAGGAAGGTCACGGCGATGGACACCAGCGAAGTGAGCCAGACGAGCGAGGTGAGCGGCGCCTCCCAGTCGAATTCCTTTTGGCCGCCGAACTTGGCCTGCGCGTACTTCTCGTTCAGCCAGTAGGAGAGCAGCGAGGTGAGGATCATCAACATGCGCATGGAGAAGAGCCAGAGGATGAGCTTGCCGCAGGTGTCGGGCTGGCGTTCGCCCAGGGCCAGGGCGAGGAAAGTGATGAGCGCGACGCCGGTTACGCCGTAGGTTTCAAAACCATCCGCCGACGGGCCGACGCTGTCGCCCGCGTTGTCGCCCGTGCAGTCGGCGATCACACCGGGATTTCTCGGATCGTCCTCCGGCAGCTTGAAGACGATCTTCATCAGGTCCGCGCCGATGTCGGCGATCTTGGTGAAGATGCCGCCGCAGATGCGGAGCGCGCTCGCGCCGAGCGATTCGCCGATGGCGAAGCCGATGAAGCACGGGCCGACCAGCGCGATGGGCAGGAAGGTGAGGATGCAAATCATGAAGAACAGTTCCACGCTCACCAGCAGCATCCCGACGCTCATGCCGGAGCGCAGTGAAATCATCAGCGTGGCCAGCGAGTTGCCCTTCAGCGCGGAAAAGGCGGCGCGGGAATTGGCCTGGGTATTGATGCGGATGCCGAACCACGCCACGCCATACGAGCCGAGGATGCCGAGGATGGAGCAGAGCAGGATGATGACGACGTTGCCGAAGGGCGCGCGTTGCAGGACGAGGAAGTAATAGACCATGCACAACGCGATGAGCACCCAGAGCACGACGAGAAATTTCCCCTGCTGGGCGAGGTAGGTCTTGCACGTCTCCCAGATGATGTTCGACACGTTCCGCATCCGATCATGCACGGGCAGGTTTTTCGTCTGCGTGTATTGCCGCAGCCCGAAGAGCGCGCCGAGCACGCAGATGATCAGCCCGGTGTACATCAGGAACGGCCCACTGACCGTGGTGTTTGTGCCGGTGAGTTGAAACCCGACCTGGTTCAGGTCGGGAATTTTGATGTCCGCCTCGCCGGCCCAAAGCATCGGCGCGGTGAAAAGAATGGAGAGAAAAAGGCCCCGGAACAGACGTGTCGTGTTGCTCATAGGATTAGAAATAAAGTGCCGAAATAATGGTGCTCAAGCCAGCCAATTATCCGGTGATTTTTCCCCCGAAGCAGACCGTCGTTGGAAGTGATGTGGGCAGAAAAAATGAGCCGGAGGAACTCCGGCTCAAATGATGATGAGGTCGTAATACGCCTTCACCGAGACGCTCAGAAGGAGTAACGCAGCCAACTGCATCGCTGTCCGAACCACGTTACGAGCAAGACCTCTCTGCCAACCCTAAACGAACAGCGAAATCTTCACTGCTTGGATAACATACGATTCAAATGGTGCAAAAGTGTTTTCACAGAAAAGAATCTTTCCCATGTCGGACAACCACGGACGCACCTCATTCAACTGATAGGCTGCGGGTTACGCCAGGTGTGGCCGCGCACCGAAAGCAACTGCTCGGCGGCCACCGGTCCCCAGCTCCCGGCGGAATAAAATTCCCGCTCGGTCAGCGATTCGTCACCCCAGCCGGCCTTGATCGGATCGACGATGCCCCACGCCGTCTCCACTTCATCGCGGCGGATGAAAAGCGTGGCGTCGCCCTCGATGGCTTCGAGCAGAAGCCGCTCGTAAGCTTCCGGAGTGTAAGCGCCGAACTCCGAGTCGTAGCTGAAGTGCATGCGCACCGGACGGAGCTGCAGGCTGGTGCCGGGGATTTTTCCGTTGATGCGCAGCGTGATGCCCTCGTTGGGCTGGAGGCGCAGGGTGATGGAATTGGCGTCGAGCTTCGGGCCGCACTGCGCGGCAAAAAGCACGCTGGGGGTGGGACGGAACTGGACGCGCACCTCGCTCGCACTGAGGGGCAGATATTTGCCGGTGCGCAGATAGAACGGCACGCCGGACCAGCGCCAGTTGTCGATCATGAATTTCGCCGCCACGAACGTCTCCACGTTCGAGCCGGGCTTGACCTTGTTCTCCTGGCGATAGGCCGGCACGGGCTTGTGGTCGATCTCGCCCTCGGTGTACTGGCCGCGCACCACGTTCGTCGCCACCTGGCTGGGATGGAGCGGGCGGATGGAACGCAGCAACTTCACCTTCTCATCGCGCACGGCTTCCGCTTCCAGCGAAGTGGGCGGCTCCATCGTGGAGAGCGCGAGCACTTGGAGCAGATGGTTCTGCATCATGTCGCGCAGCGCGCCCGCCTCTTCGTAATAGCCGCCGCGCGCGCCCACCCCGAGCTTCTCGCTGACGGTGATCTGCACATTATCGACGCACTGGCGGTTCCAAAGCTGCTCGAAGATGGAGTTGGCGAAGCGGAAGATGAGGATGTTCTGCACCGTCTCCTTGCCGAGGTAATGGTCGATGCGGAAAATCTGCCGCTCGTGCGCGTGCTTGGTCAGGTCCGCGTTCAACTGCCGCGCCGAGGCGAGGTCGTGGCCGAAGGGCTTCTCCACCACGATGCGCTGCCAGCCCGAGCCGGCGGGGCGTTCCTTGTGCAAGAGGTCCGCGTTGTTCAGGTGCTCGACCACTTCGGCGAACTGGCTCGGCGAGGTGGACAGGTAGAACAGTTGGTTTTTCTTCAGCCCCTCGTGCTCGAAGCCCTCGATCATGGCCTTCAAATTCTTGTAGGCGTTCACGTCGCCGAACTCGCCCTGGCAGTAGAACACGTTCGCCGAGAACTCCGCCCACACTGCTGGGTCCACCTTTTTGCTCCGCGAAAACTTCTCCAGCCCCTCCTGCAATTCCGTGCGCCAGGCCTCGTGCGACTTCTCGCGCCGGGCGAAGCCGATGATGCGAAAGGGCGAGGGCAACTGCTTGCTCGCCGCCAGGTGATAGAGCGCCGGGATGAGCTTGCGCGCCGTGAGGTCGCCGCTCGCGCCGAAGATGACGATGGTGCAAGGCTCCGATTTGCGCCGCCCGAAATCCAGCCGGCAGGTCAGCAGGTCATCCAACGGATCGTTATGTTCGGCGTCTTGCATGGCGGCGAACATGGGCAATGCCTCCCGGCATTTCAATCCTTCTCGCGGACGCCTTTCTTGAAACGCGCTCATGCCTTGGCGCGGTGCGGTTCACTCCTGGATGGACGCGTTGCTCAACTTCTGGATGGTGGGGCGCGTCGCTCCGCGCGCGCCGGAGTGAGGCGTGGGAGAGATCGCAGGGACGAAGGGTTTTTGCCGGTGGAGTTTCAGGTTCTTCCTCTGCGCCCCTCCGATCCGGCGGCGCGCGCGGAGCGACGCGCCCCACCTTGCCCCGCTGTTGACACGCCCCGGCATTTCCCTAGCCTCTGCCCCCTGAACCAAGTCCAACAATCCAAATTCAATCTATGAGAATCGGCATCAACAGCTTTTTATTCGTCTCCCCGTTCACCACGGCCAGCGTCAAACTCTTTCCCAAGTTCAAGAAATGGGGCTTCGCCACCGTCGAGATTCCCATTGAAGACCCCTCCCACATTGACCCCGTGAAGGTGAAGGCCGCCGCCGACCAAGCGGGCCTGGCCATCGGCAGCGTCTGCGCCTGCATGGGACCGGGGCGCGACTTCCGGGGCACCGCCGCCGAGCAGAAGACCGCCATGGACTACTGCAAGAAGCTCATCGACCAGGCCGTCATCCTCGGCTGCCCCTCCCTCATCGGACCCGTCTATTCCGTGGTGGGTAAGGCCGACGCCGTGGAACCCGCCGCCCAGAAAAAAGAATGGGCCTTGGTCGTCAAGAACCTGAAGGTCCTCGCCAAATACGCCGAGCAGAAGGGCATCATGATTTGCGTCGAGCCGCTCAACCGTTTTGAAACCGACTTCCTCAACACCGTCGATCAAGCCCTCAAGCTGGTGAAGGACGTCGGCTCCAAGGCCCTGCGCATCCACCTCGACACCTTCCACATGAACATCGAGGAGAAGAACCAGGCCGCCGCCATCCGCAAGGCCGGCAAGCTCCTCGTCCACTTCCACGCCTGCGGCAGCGACCGCGGCACGCCCGGCAACGACCACATCGACTGGGCGCCCATCGTGCAGGCGCTCCGCGACATCAACTACCAGGGCGACGTCGTCATCGAGTCCTTCACCACCGATGTGAAGGTCATTGCCCGCGCGGCGGCCATCTGGCGGCGCATGGAGCCGACCACCGAGGAGATTGCCACCAAGGGCATCAAGTTCCTGCAAAAGGCGTTCAAGTAAGAGCAGCCACCCGGAGCGCGGGCGTCTCGCCCGCGCGCCGCACTGGGAAGTGTTTCATCCGGCCCCGTCTCGCGAGAGGCGGGGCGTTTTTTTTCCGGGCTGAAGAAGAGAAGAAGCGAGCGGACGTCTTTCCAGCTAGCAAGTGCTACCTCTCCGGATAGGAGCTGGTGCCGGACGACTTCGTCCGACACGATGGAAAGCGGCGCCGCCGATCAGCAAACTCCACGCGATGAATTCTGGCATGAACGCCTCCGAGGAGGAGGAGAAGGTAAATGCTTTGAGAGAGTGAACGAGCGCCGACGCCTTACTGAATAATACCTGGCGGGACGGCCGCTCTTCGCCGGAGCCGCCGAGTTTGCCTGTTCTGGCGGCGTCTTGCTCATGTGCGCTCCGCTCTCTCAGTTCTGACCCGCACACAAACTTTCAGACAGGCTTGGAGAGGTGCCCGTGCCTTCATCGCCCTGCGTCTCTGCGGCCCTCGACAGCCTGACCACCCCTCGAGGACCCGTCGCCGGGAATTGCCGCTTGCCCCCACTGCGGCGCATCCGTATTTCTTTCCGGCTTTATGAATTACAAGATTTCGCACCGCGCCGCCTCGCTCGCGCCCTCGCTCACGCTGGCCATTGATTCCAAGGCCAAGGCGATGAAAGCCGAGGGCCTCGACGTGGTCGGATTCGGCGCGGGTGAGCCGGATTTTGACACGCCCCAGCACATCAAGGACGCGGCCATCGCGGCGCTCAACGCTGGCTTCACCAAGTACACCCCGTCGAGCGGCATTCCCGAATTGCGCCAGGCCATCGCCGACAAGTTTCAGCGCGAGAACGGCCTGACCTACAAGCCCTCGCAAGTCATCGTCTCCTGCGGCGGCAAGCACTCCTGCTACAACGTCATCCTCGCGACCTGCGAGGAGGGCGACGAGGTCATCATCCCCGCGCCGTATTGGTTGAGCTA
>JAYVWQ010000472.1:0-3994 GCA_043785945.1 Akkermansia sp. | reverse complement strand
GCCTCGAACCACGCGAAGCGTTTGGAGTGCGGCGGCTTCAGCGCCGCTTTTCCCCTGGCCCATTCCCAAGCGCGAAATTAGGTAGTCCTTCCCAGATGCTCCTGCCCTCGACTCTCCTGCCATGAAGCCGGTCTCACTCACCTATTCGCTGGCGGATCAGGATTTCGAGCGGACGAAGTCCATCGGCATCTTCAACGTCTCGCTCCAACTGGCTGATTCGCTGGGCGTCGATCCGGGCCTGGACAAGCTCACGGTGGTGGTGAACCACTCGCTCATGCCCCTGCTCCACTTGCCCCCGCATGTGGCTATGGCCCTGCGCGACGAGGCGGCGGGCCGGGGCTTGCAGCGCGTGATGTGGGATCAGTGGCACGCCTACGACGTGGCTCGGCGTTTAGGCAATGAATGGCTGCTCCTGCCCAAGGGTTTCTCCTCATTCTTCCGCCGCTGTCCGCTGCGCCTCGCGGTCTATGTGCATGATGTGATGCACCATGTTTATTCCGAGAAGTATCCGGGCGCGCTGCCCGCCCTGGAGCGGCTCTACTTTCAAAAATCCATGCTCGCAACCGTGCGCGATGCGGAACTGATTTTCACCAACACCGAATTCACCGCCTCCGAGGTGCGGCGTCTGGCCCGCGAGTCTGACCTGCCCGAACCGCGCGTCTGCTGCGCGGGCATCGGCTTCGCCCGCGAAACCGAGCCGATCTGGCCCAAGGAAAACCGCATCCTCGTGCTGACCAGCCGCTGGCCGCACAAGCGCAGCGATCTCGCGATGGCCTGGATGCAGCGCTGGCAGGAACTGAGCGGTTTCGCGGGGGCCGTGGAATTCATCGGCAGCCTGCCGGATGGAACCAATTGTCCGTCTCGTCCGGGCTGGCGGCATCACTTGCGCATCGAGGAAGGCACCTACCGGGAAATGCTCCAGAGCGCGCGGGTGCTGGTTTATTTTTCAGACTACGAAGGCTTCGGCATGCCGCCGGTGGAAGCAACGCTGGCCGGGGCCGGCACGGTCTATTCCGATTTGCCGCCCACGCGCGAGGCGATGGCCGGGATGGGGCTGCCCTTCTCGAACACGGATTTTGAATCCTTCCGCCGCGCGATGGATCAGGCCGTCACGCTCGCACCCGATGTGGGCAAGGCTTGGTCGGAAAAACTTCTGGCCCGTCATTCGTGGACAAGCGTGGCGCGGCGAGTGGTCAACGCGCTGGGCGAAGCTTCTTGAGCGATTGCACCTGGGCCAGAGCGTTCCGCTCTTCCTGCGCACCGGGCCGGAACCAGCCGCGGATGACGTCGATGCGATCACTGGTGAATTTTTCAAAGGTGAATCGCTCCGCGCGCCGCAAGCCGCCCACGCGCAGTTTTTCCCGCAACGGCGCATCCGAGATCATCCGTTGTAGCGCCGCCGCCACCTTCTCCGGGTTGTCGTAGTCGAGGATCAAACCCTGCCGGTCCGTGACCTCGTACATCACCGGGATGTCGTTCACCACCACGGGCACGCCGCAAGCCATCGACTCGATGACGGTGCGGCCAAAAGTTTCTTCGCGACTGGGCAGGCAGTGGGCCAGCGCATGGCGATAGAGCGGCGCGAGCAAACCGTCGCCCACCCAGCCCATGAACTTCACGTCCTCGGCGATGCCCAGAGTGCGCGCCAGTTCCTGACAGGCGATAAGGTGCCCTTCCCAATCCGCGCCCACCATGACGAGCGGATGTTTCTTCCGCGTCGCCGCGTCCAACCGGGCGTAACCGGCGATCAACCGGTCGCCCTGCTTGTAGGGATAAAAATTTGAGAGCCAGAGAAAGTATCCCGGCGGGACGCCGATCTTCGCTTCGAGCTGCTCCGCCTCGCCGGGCGCGGCCTGCGGATGAAACTGTTCATGCTGCAAACCCTCGTAGGCTTGCACGAGGCGGTCGTGAAATTCCGGGAACACGCCGAGAATTTGCGCGGCGGCGAAGCGCGAGTTGGTGATGATGAGGTCGGCGCGCGGCCAACTGTGCTTCATGATCCAGCGCCGGTAGAATTTCCGCGCGAGGCCCATCCGGTTGCTCCGGTCCAGATGTTGCAGCGAGAAAACGTGCATGACCGTGGGCAGACATTTGCGGAAGGGCACGAAGCCGGTCGAGATCATCACCTCGGCCCCGAGTTCCTGCGCCATCTTTGGCACCTGCCAGTGGTCCGCGATGAGCCGCCGCTTCAACTGATCGTTGGCCGGAAAATCCCGCACCACCTGCACGCGCGGATCGATGACCCGCCATTCCTGATCCGGCCCCACGAAGATGACCCAGGAAACATCCGCATAGAGCTTGAGCGAGCGTTCGACAAATTCCTGGTAGGTCGTGGTCAGCCCCGTCTTGCGGCGGGGATTTTCACAAAGCATGGACAAGGCGATCTTCATCGCCGGGTCACTGCTGCTCCATCACTTTGATTTTTCCGGCGAGACGGTCGGCCACGCTCTTCACGTCGGCTTCGACCATGATCTTCACCAGGTCGGTGAACTTCGTCTTCGGCTCCCAGCCCAGCTTCGCCTTGGCCTTGCTGTAATCGCCGATGAGCAAATCCACCTCGGCGGGACGACAGTAACGCTCGTCGAAGGCCACATAGTCCTCCCACTTCAGTCCGGCATGACTGAAGGCGTGCTCCAGAAATTCCCGGATCGAATGGGTCTCGTTGGTCGCGATCACGTAATCATCCGGCTCCGGCTGCTGGAGCATGAGCCACATGGCTTCCACGTATTCCTTGGCGTAGCCCCAGTCGCGTTTGGAATCGAGGTTGCCGAGGTACAGTTTCTTTTGCAGCCCGTGTTTGATGTGGGCCACGGCGCGCGTGATTTTACGCGTCACAAAGGTCTCGCCCCGGCGCGGCGATTCGTGGTTGAAGAGAATGCCGCTGCTGGCGTGCAGCCCATAGCTCTCGCGGTAATTCACCGTGATCCAGTGCGAGTAGAGCTTGGCGCAGCCGTAGGGCGAGCGCGGGTAAAAGGGTGTCGTCTCCTTCTGCGGCACTTCCTGCACCAGACCGAACATCTCGCTCGACGACGCCTGATAGAAGCGCGGCTTGAGACCCGTCTCACGGATCGCCTCCAACAGCCGCACCGTGCCCGTGCCCGTGATGTCCCCGGTGTATTCGGGCGAATCGAAGCTCACGCGCACATGGCTTTGCGCGGCGAGATTGTAGATTTCGTCCGGCTGAATTTTGCCGAGCAACCGCGCCAGCGCGCTGCCGTCCGAGAGATCGCCATAGTGGAGCGAGAGCCGTTTGCCACTCTCGTGCGGGTCCTGATAAATGTCCTCGAGCCGGCCCGTGTTGAACGAACTGGCGCGGCGGATGATGCCATGCACCTCGTAGCCCTTGCCCAGAAGCAGTTCCGCGAGATACGAACCGTCCTGTCCGGTGATGCCGGTGATCAATGCCTTCTTCGCCATAAAGTGGGCGAGACGGTGCGGAAGTTCCCCCGACGTGACAAGCCTGCGTTTCTCCGGCGATGTCCTGATGCACCCCGCCTCTCGCTTCGTCGAAATTCTGACTTCCCCTTTCCCCGGACGATTTCTACAGTCCGCCGCTTTAACTGGATCGATTACTGAGAGAACACTGACTTATGGCCGCTGATAATACCGTCGCACTGCAACTCGAAGCCCCGCCGCTCACGCCGCTGGTCTTGAAATCCAAACTCGCCGGCACCCCGACTGCCGCGCCGAAATACGCCCTCACGATCAAGAATGCGGCCGGCGCGGATGTGACCGTGGCCGATCCGCGCGCGACTCGCGCGCTCGTGGCGCTGATGGATGTGCATGCGGTCAACGGCGGCGCGGCCTGCCATTGGGGCGGCCCGGCGGCCTTCGCGGAAATGCTCGCGGCGGTTCACGCCTTCCTCTTCGCAACCAAGGGACGCGCGTGGCACGAGGCGTATAATTTCGTCAACGACGCGGGCCATGCTGAGAACGGCATCTACGCCCTGCGCGCCAACTACGGCTTCGACGGCCAGACGTTCGAGGACTTGAA
>JAYVWQ010000471.1:0-6502 GCA_043785945.1 Akkermansia sp. | reverse complement strand
GCGCGTTGCAGGGCGCTGGCGAATTCGAGCGAGTTCTCCACCTTCACCGCCTTGTCCTCCCAAGTGTGCCAGATGAAACACGGCGGCGTGTCCCTGGTCACTTGAGTTTCGTTGGACAGATTTTTCACCAGCTCGGGATCGGGATTGGCACCGAGCAGATTGTTTTTGGAACCCTGATGCGTGTTCGGTCCCATCGAGATGACGGGGTAGCAGAGAATCGTCAGATCGGGCCGGCTGCTCTGACGCTCGACGACATCGGTGGCGTCGGCTTTGCCGGAATTAAAATGCGTGGCCAGCGTGGAAACCAGATGCCCGCCCGCCGAGGAGCCAATGATGCCGACGCGCTTGGGATCAATTTTCCATTCAGCGGCGTGGGCGCGCACCAACCGCACCGCGCGCGCCGCGTCCTGCAACATCGCGGGATGCCGGTAGCCGTGCGAGCCGAGGCGATACTTCACCACGAAACAGGAGATGCCATTGGTCACGAGCCAGTCGGCGTAACCCTTGCCCTCGTGCGCCGCGAGCCCGCCGTAACCGCCGCCGGGAAAAATCACGATGGCCGCGCCGCTCGCCGTGGCCGAGTCCGCGAGATACGGCGTGAGCGTGGGAACGTCCTGGTCATTCGTGCCGCGCGCGCCGGGCGCAGCGTCAGGCCAGAGGGGCAGGGCGGGCAGAGCCGTTTGGGCGCGGGCGAGTGAAGTGATCATGATGAGCAGGAGGCAGCGAATCGTGTTGGTCATGGTGGCCGATGGTAGGGAAGGTGGAAAAAGTTTCACGCTTTTCCTGAACGAAGATTCACTTCCCTCTCCTCCGCTCCGAGCGGAGGTGAACTGACAAGAATCCCTTGTGAATTGAACTCCCGCAGCGTCTTCGTGGGCCAGATGCGAAACTGCGTGCCCCGCTGCGATTTCACCCGGTAGCCGACCGAGATGATGACATCCAGGTTGAAGAACTTGGTGGTGTAGTTCTTGCCGTCGGCGGCAGTGGTTAAGAATTCCTTAACAACTGAATCCGCCGTCAATTCACCCTCCGCGAAGACATTGCGGATGTGCATGCTCACGTTCGGAATCGATGTTTGGAACAACTCCGCCATGTGCGCCTGCGTCAGCCAGACCGTCTCGTCTTGGACGCGCACTTGCAGCCGCGTGCGCCCGTCCTCCGCCTGGTAAAACAGAAATTCGCCGCCGGGTGCGGGAGAGGATGGAAGCAATCTGTTCATTAAGGCTGACTACTCAAGTGAAGCTAAAAGACGTCCAACAAGTGGTTTTGCATGCGTTACATCTGATTCGATCAGGCCTTTATTAACTTGGTCGTTTAAGAGTTTTTTGAACGCCGCACTTTCCTCTTTTCTGACAACGGTCTTGCCTTCTGAATTCGTAAAGAAAAGTTGTGGTCTTGCGGACTTTGCCGCTGCCAGCACTGAGTCTGGATAAAACCGCTCTACTCCTTTGCAGTTCTGGTCGAAACCAAAGTTTAGATTGGCTTCCGTCACATCCCAAGCCATTGCCACAAACGGGTCACTCGATTTGAACTCCGCCGACAAGCCAGGAAGTTTGCCTGCGGAATCCCAATCAAGCAGCACGCATACTTTTGCGAAGGACTGCCGCGCCCGAATCACATCCGCATTCTCTTTTACGAAGGTGATGAGGGTTTCAACGCCACCCTTGGAGGGGTCGTTCTTCAAATCCTCCAGGCAGGCTATTCGCGGAGGCTGGATGATTCGAAGGGCACGAAAACAGTGGAGCAGAAAGTCGCGGTCAAATTTACCCTCAACCAAAACGAGTGGTTCCAGCGGGCAGAGAAGCACTGGATTGACCCACCGAGAAACACCGAAACGTGAGGCGTGTTCGACCAAGTCCTTAGGCGTCTTTGCGGTGGCGGTGGATTGAACCCCCTTGCCCGGCACAGGAGCCTTCTCGATAAAAAATCCTGCTCCTCCGTACTGAATCATCAGGTCTGAGTGGGTCGTCCCAATAATCTGAAGCCGCCCCCGGTGTTCTTTAGCCACACGGGAAAGAAAATGTGCGGTGCGAGCCTCCAATGCAGTATTCAACGACGACTCTGGTTCCTCAACTGCCCAAACTGCTGCCTGTTTCCAACCAAATTGCTGGAAATAATCCCGGTCGATCAAATGCAGTGTCTCGAACATCAACAGACTTTGCATACCGGAACCCTGCTCGTTCTCATCCATCTCGACACCACCCTCTTCGAGTTTGTAGCCAAACTGGAAAGCCAGGTCTGCAAGAGAAGCCGCAGTTGCAAGTCGAACTTTTTGAATGTCGGGCGCGAATTTCTTAATGTCATTAGAGACTGCCAGCACTAGCGATTCCGCTGTTGCCTCAAGCCCTTTGAACACTTCGTCAGATTGCTTCTTAAATTTCGCAAGTCGCCGAACGAGCACATCACGCAATGCCTGTTGTTCTTTCCGGATGATTTCTGTCGGAACGACCCGATTGGGCACGTAGCGGAATGAAATGAGTGACAGGAACTGAGTCACTTTGACTACGTCGTCCGGTGGGAGCGGTGTAGGTGATTCATTCAAATAGACCGTCGTGTCGGTCTGTCGAAATGCCCATTCCTTCGTGATAGAAAAATCGCGGCCAAGTAGATCTTCAACTGGTTTTAAGCCGCCACGAAAACGGAAAATTTTGGGCAAGGTGAAGTGGACTGAAATGCGGATGTTCTTTTTCTTCTTTGCCGACAGTTCTCCGCGGTAGTAATCGCGCGCCAGATTAAACGGAAGTTCAGGTTCTGGCCGACCTGTGAAGAAGAGGTTGAGAGCTCGGAGGAAATTCGACTTCCCGGAGTTGTTCAAACCAGCAAGAACGGAAAAGTCCTGAAGGTCAGCGAGCTTGGCCTCACGTATCGACCGGAATCGGCTGATTTCAATATCGCGTATGGTAATCATGAGAGAAGCACTAGAGCCAAAGTTCGGGTTGCGTTGATTTTCAGCGTCGGCATGGGGGCGAGGATAGCGGCGGGCGCGGCGGTTGCAAAGACGTGACTTTTCTTCCGCGCCCGTTTTTCAGCGGCTTTCTCTGGCGGTTTATTTCACGGCCACGATTCCAGTTTCAGGCCGCTCACACGTTGAAACTCGCGGACGTTGTTGGTGACGAGCGTGAGTCCGCCGGCCAGGGCTTGTCCCGCAATGAGCAAGTCATACGGACCGATGGGCGTACCCCGGCGTTCCAGTTCCGCGCGAATGTTTGCGGCGGCTTCGGCACCCGCACGGTCGCAGGGCAATTCAATGATGGCAGAAATAAACCGCTCCACTTTCTGCCGTTCTTTCGCCGGGTCTTGAGCCTTCGCCAGCCCGCAAAACAATTCAAAGACCGTGATCATGGAGACGGCGCAATCGGTGGGCGTGAACTGGCTCATTCGTTGCACCATGCCCGGCCGCTGGCGGAGCACGCCGATGCAGGTGTCGGTGTCGAGCAGGTGGGTCACAGCGGGGGCTACAAGGGTTTCACCGGCGGCAGTTGCCCCTGGTCGGGCCGCGAAAACGCCAAGTCGGTGATGTGGATCGAATCAAAAAAGCCGGCGGGCCAGGCTTTCGGTTTCAACGGCTCCAACACAATCGTCTCGCCTTCGTGGCGAATGCCCACCGTGGTCGCGGCGAGGTGAAAGCCTTTCGGCAGGCGCACGGTCTGGCACTCGCCTTCGTGGATGACGGTTGCTGTTTCCATAGTCGTGTTCGGTTAATGCTGCCCTAACGGACTCCAAGCTATCACTCTTCGCGTCGGGCCGTAAATCTCGTTTCTACTCTCCGCACTGCGCCTGCTGGCGCATGGCGTGATCGATCAGCACCAGCGCGGTCATCGCCTCGACCATGGGCACGGCGCGCGGCAGCACACAGGGATCGTGGCGGCCCCGGCCTTTGAGCGTGGTGTTTTTCAACTGCACATCGACGGTGTCCTGCTCGTGCATGACGGTGGCGACGGGCTTGAACGCCACGCGGAAGTAAATGGTTTCGCCATTTGAGATGCCGCCTTGCACGCCGCCGGAACGGTTGGTGACGGTGTGAACTTTTCCACCCTTGGCGCGGAAAGCATCGTTGTGCTCGCGGCCCGTCAGGAGGATGCCGCCGAAGCCGGAGCCGATCTCAAACGCCTTCGACGCGGGCAGGCTTAACATGCCCTTGCCCAAATCCGCTTCGAGCCGGTCGAACACCGGTTCGCCCCAGCCCGCCGGGACACCGCGCGCCACGCCCTCGATGATGCCGCCCACGCTGTCGCCCGCGCGGCGAGTGCGTTCGATGAGGCGGATCATTTTCTCCGCCATCGCGGCGTCGGGGCAGCGCACGATGTTCGCTTCCACGTCCTTGACCTTGACCGTTTCGGGATTCACCACGGCGGCGAGGCGCTGCACCTGTTTCACGTAGGCGAGCACTTCCACGCCGAAGCGTTCGCGCAAAATCTTTTTTGCAATGGCCCCGGCGGCGACGCGGCCGATGGTTTCGCGCGCGCTGGAACGTCCGCCGCCCTGCCAGTTGCGGAAGCCGTATTTGGCCTGGTAGGTGTAGTCGGCGTGCGAGGGTCGGAACTTCGTCGCCATCTCATTGTAAGCCTCGGAGCGCGCGTCCTCGTTCTTCACCCACAGGCTGATGGGCGTGCCCGTGGTCCGGCCCTCGAAGGTGCCGGAGAGAATCTGCACGGTGTCCGATTCCTTGCGCGGGGTGACGATCCTCGACTGGCCGGGACGCCGCCGATCGAGGTCGGGCTGGATGTCCGCTTCGGTCAGCGCGAGGCGCGGCGGGCAGCCATCCACGACGACGCCCACACCTCCGCCGTGCGACTCACCCCACGTCGTGATGCGAAACAAATGGCCGAACGAATTGCCCATGCGCGAGACAGTGGCAAAAAGTTCGGCCCGAGGTCAAATCACCCGCGCCGCAGGGGTGCGATTGGAAGCGGCGGTCAAGAGATAGAGCGGGGCGCAGTATGGAAATGTGGGTCAGGCTTCCAGCCTGACGGTTTGGGCGGCATCTCTGCCGGCTGATTCGCGAAGAGGTGGAGGCCTGAACACAGGGCACGGATGCCCGTGAACCGTCAGTCAAGGATGCCTGACCCACATGCGCTTTCAGCACTGTTACCCGCACCCGAATTCAATGCGTCGCTTGACTTCAATTTCCCTGAAACTCATTTTCGCCCGTCGCTGCGGCGGCTTTTTTAATAATGAGTCACAATCTTTTTAACTCGCTCCAATCTTTTGACCTCGGCCTGGGCCAGTCCGGCCAGTTCTATTCGCTCCCCGCGCTGGAAGCCGCCGGGGTCGGTCCCATCTCGCGCCTGCCCGTCTCCATCCGCCTCGTGCTCGAATCCGTGCTCCGCAATTGCGACGGGAAAAAAGTCAGCGAAGCGAACGTGCAGGAACTCGCCAACTGGAAGCCGAACGAGCCGCGCACGGCGGAGATTCCCTTCGTGGTCGCGCGCATCGTGTTGCAGGACTTCACTGGCGTGCCCCTGCTCGTGGACCTCGCGGCCATGCGCACCGCCGTGGCCAAGCTGGGCAAGAATCCCAAGATCATTGAGCCGCTCGTGCCCGTGGACCTCGTCGTGGATCACTCGGTGCAGGTGGATTTCTCCGGCGCGGCGGACTCGATGGCGAAGAATCTCGAGCTGGAATTTTCCCGCAACCGCGAGCGCTATCAGTTTCTCAAGTGGGGCATGCAGGCCTTCGACACCTTTAAGGTCGTCCCGCCCGGCATCGGCATCGTGCATCAGGTCAATCTCGAATACCTCGCCAAGGGCGTGCTTAGTAGTGGGGCAGGCGTCCCGCCTGCCACCAGTCCGACGGGCGTCTCGCCTGTCGCTGCAAGCGAGACGCATGCAGGACTAGCGGCAGCCGGGACGGCTGCCCCACTCTACTATCCCGACACGCTCGTCGGCACCGACTCGCACACCACGATGATCAACGGCCTCGGCATCGTCGGCTGGGGCGTGGGCGGCATCGAGGCCGAGGCGGGCATGTTGGGTCAGCCGGTTTATTTCCTCACGCCCGATGTGGTGGGCGTGCATCTCACCGGCGCGCTCAAGGAAGGCGTGACCGCCACCGACCTCGCGCTCACCGTCACGCAACTGCTCCGCAAGACCAAGGTCGTTGGCAAGTTCGTCGAGTTCTTCGGTCATGGGGCGGCGGAGCTGCCCGTCGTGGACCGCGCGATGATCGCCAACATGGCCCCCGAATACGGCGCGACCATGGGCTTCTTCCCGATTGATGCCGAGTGCGTGAATTACCTGCGCGCCACCGGTCGCAGCGAGGCGCACTGCGCGCTCTACGAAAATTATTACAAGGCGCAGGGCCTCTGGGGCATTCCGCAGCAGGGCCAGATCGATTACTCACAAGTCGTCGAACTCGATCTCGCCAGCGTGCGGCCGAGCGTGGCCGGCCCGAAACGTCCGCAGGACCGCATCGAACTCGGCAATCTCCGCCGGGAATTCTTCAACGCCTTCCAGCGCCCGGTCGCCGAGAACGGCTTTGGCAAAAGCCGCGCGGATTTCTC
>JAYVWQ010000470.1:0-8463 GCA_043785945.1 Akkermansia sp. | reverse complement strand
TTCGAGCCGGTGAAGAACGCACCAAATTTGCGGCGAGTTTTCAGCGAAATAACGCGGCGCAGTTCCGCGCCGGCCTGGCCGTCCAAGGCGGCGACCGCGCGTTCATCCCATGCTGCCGCCGTGCGCGGTTCACGCGCCAGTTGTTGGAGCGTCGCGACGTAGGCTCCGTATCTGGCGAATCCCCGTGGCGTGGATGTGGCGTTTGTCTGGGCCATGTTTCGTGAGAGAACATACCGAGTCTGCAGTGGGTGGAAACGCCAAAATGCGAGACGGCGGTATCGGAATTGCCTTCCAAGCAGCTCGACACGGTAAGACGGGAATATTTTTATCGTGAGACACGAAGGCAGCGGTGTGGCTCAGGCGGATGTGTTTGCTGGCGAGCCAGATGAGGGTGCAGGAACCAAGGCAGCGAAACCAAATCGAAGAGAGACGCGCTGCAAGGCATCCAAGTGGGGCAATGATTTTTCGTTCTCTCGCAAGTTTTGTGGCGCTGATGTTCAGCGTCGTGCTGATTCAGGCCCAGCCCGTTGTGTCCCGCTACACTGAGCCGTATCCCGTGGCCGCGTCGAAGAAAGGGTTGCAGGTGGAGACGGTGGAGGACGCGCTGGCGCTGGGCGTGAAACACGCGGGGCTGAACTTCAATCTGTGCCAGCTCATTGATCCGAAAGGCGGATCGAACAATCCCACTTGGGAGATCGACGGGCGCACCTATCACTTCAAGCGCAGTTATGTGGAGAGCATGGACCAGCGCATCAGGCAACTTTCCGAGCAAGGCGTGGTGGTGAGCTTGATCGTGCTCACCTACGTGTCCGGCGACCCGAATGTGAATCGCCTCATGATTCATCCCGGCTGTGTCACCAACGCGCCGAACAAGCTGGGCAACTTCAACACCGTGACCGACGAGGGCCGCCGCTGGCTCACGGCCACGATCGAGTTTTGCGCCGAGCGATGGTCGCGGCCCGACAAAAAGTTTGGCCGCGTGTCTGGCTACATCATGGGCAACGAGGTCAACTCGCACTGGTGGTGGGCCAACATGGGCCGCGTGACCATGACGGAGTTTGCCGATGATTATCTCCGCACCGTGCGCCTCGCACACACGGCCATTCGCAAGGAGTCGTCGTGGGCGCGCGTGTATCTCTCGCTCGAACATCACTGGAACATCCGCTACGACCGGAAGAGCGAACACACGTCGTTCGCGGGGCGTGAGTTCGTGGATTACTTCGCCCGGCGGGCGCGCGAGGGCGGCGACTTCGACTGGCATATCGCGTTTCATCCGTATCCGGAAAACTTGTTCGAGCCGCGCTTCTGGAACGACAAGAGCGCGACCACCAACGTGCTGACCACGCCGCGCATCACTTTCAAGAACATCAAGCTGCTACCCGAGTATCTGCGCCGCCCGGAGCTGCTCCACGCCGGACAGCCGCGCAGAATCATTCTGAGCGAGCAGGGCTTTCACACTCCGAAGGGCACGAACGGCGAAATCATCCAGGCCGCCGCCTACGCTTACGCGTATAAAAAGATAGAAGCCATTGACGGCATCGACTCGTTCATCCTGCACCGCCATGTGGACAACAAGGGCGAAGGCGGCCTGCTCCTCGGTTTGCGCGGCATGACGCCGAACGCCACGGAGCAGCGCCCGAAAAAGAAGAGCTGGGAAGTATTCCGCGCCGCCGACACGCCGGAATGGGAGAAGGCGTTCGAGTTCGCCCTGCCGGTCGTGGGGTTGAAAGACTGGTCGGACCTGCGATAGGTGGGGCGCTCGCTCTGCGCGCGCCAAGGTGAGGCGTGGGAGTGACTATGGGGAGAGAAGGTTCGTGCCGGCGGAGTTTCTGATTCTTCGTCCGCGTCTCTCCGATCCAGCGGCGCGCGCGGAGCGACGCGCCCCACCAGCAAAGGTTGAAGCCACACACTTTGTCTTGCCACGCCTGCATTCCCCACGAAAGTCTCGCGCTCGTCATGCTGCTTCGCGCCCTCCAGTTCGAGTTCCGGTTCCCGCGTCCGGCGATGCTCATGGGCATCGTCAACGTGACGCCTGACTCGTTTTCCGACGGCGGCAAATTTCTGGCGGCGGACCGCGCGGTGGCGCACGCGCGGCAACTCGTGGCGGAAGGCGCGGACTTCCTCGACATCGGCGGCGAGTCCACGCGGCCGAACGCCGCTCCGGTTTCGGAGGAGGAGGAGTTGCGCCGCGTGCTGCCCGTGCTTCGTGAACTCGCGCAGTGCTTAGAAGTCACGGTGCCCATCTCCATCGATACGATGAAGCCCGGCGTGGCGCGCGCCGCCGTCGCCGCCGGGGCCAGCGTCATCAACGACGTGGCCGCCCACCGCACCGAACCGGCCATGTGGGACGTGGTGCGCGACACCGGCGCGGCTTACGTCGTCCTGCACATGCAGGGCACGCCCCAGACCATGCAACGCGCCCCGCGTTACACGGACGTGGTGGAGGAAGTCGGCCAGTTTTTTGCCGAGCGCCTGGCCAGTCTGCTCGATCACGGAGTGTCGCCGGAACAAATTATTTTTGATCCGGGGATTGGTTTCGGAAAAACCCTGGCGCACAATCTGGAATTGTTGGCGGGCATGGATCGTTTTACTAAATTAAATCGTCCGCTGCTCGTCGGCGCGTCGCGCAAGGCTTTCATCGGGGAGGTCACGGGGGCGAAGGAGAGCGCAGAGCGCCTGCCCGGTTCCTTGGCCTGCGCCCTCGCCGCAGTATCGGGTGGGGTGCAAATCATCCGCACGCACGAGGTCGCGGCCACGCGGCAGGCGCTGCGGATGAACGCGGCGATCAAAGAAATTAAATCATAGTGTCAGAACTGCTCGCACAACCATGGAAGCCGGTGCTCGAGATTCTCATCCTCGCGGTGGGCATCTACTACGTGGCGTCGTTCGTGCGCGGCACGCGGGGGGCGGCCATCTTCACCGGCACGCTCGTGCTGCTGCTCACCCTCGGGCTAGTCTCGAATCTCCTCGAACTCCAGGCGCTGCGCTGGCTCTTCAGCATCTTTTCCCAGGTTTTTCCCGTGCTGGTCATCGTCATCTTCCAGCCCGAGATCCGGCAGATGCTCGCGCAACTGGGCAGCCTGCAAATTTTTTACTCGGCCCATGAGCAGCGGGAAAACATCGAGGTCATCGTGCAGACGGTGGAACGCCTGGCCGACGTGCGCATCGGCGCGCTCATCGCCCTCGAACAGTCCATCCAGTTGCACGAAGCCACTGAGTCGGGCATTGAGGTTGATTGCGTGGCCACGCCGGAAATGCTCGAGACGATTTTCTTCCCCAACAACGCCATCCACGACGGCGGCATCATCATCAAGGGCGACCGCATCGCCTACGCCGCGTGCATTTTTCCGCTGACCCGGCGGCAGGATTTGAACAAGTCGCTCGGCACCCGCCATCGCGCCGCCATCGGCCTGAGCGAGGAGACGGACGCGGTCATCGTCGTCGTCTCGGAGGAGACCGGCATGATTTCCTACGCGCACAAGGGCGAGCTGGTGCGCGGCCTGTCGGTCGAAGCGTTGCGCGCCTTTTTGAGCGGCGTCATTTTGCAGCCGGCCAAGCCGCGCTCCTGGGTGGACCGGTTGCGCTCGTTCCCCATGGATTCCTTCAAGCACGATTCCTCCGTCAAGCCAGCCCCGAAACAACATGGCCTTCCGTGAACTGCTCCTGAACAATCTGCGGCGCAAACTTTTTGCGCTGCTGCTCGCCGTGCTGGTGTGGCTGACCATCTACTTCAACGACAAGGATCACCGGCGCGCGCTGCTCTCTCATCCGCCCACCAACGCGGCGGCCATCAATCCATGACCCCACCCACTCACCAAAAGATTTTCGGGACCGACGGCGTGCGCGGCACAGCCAACATTGAACCCGTCACCGCCGAAACCGCGCTCAAGCTCGGACGGGCCGCCGCCCATGTCTTCAAGAACGTCGCTTCGCAGTCCCGCGGACGCGGACGACACAAGATCGTCATCGGCAAGGACACGCGCCTCTCCGGCTACATGCTGGAGAACGCCATTTCGGCGGGCGTGCTCTCGATGGGCGTCGATGTCCTCTTCATCGGACCGCTGCCCACCCCGGGCGTGGCCTACGTCACGCGCAGCCTGCGCGCGGACGCCGGCATCGTCATCACCGCCTCGCACAACCCTTACGACGACAACGGCATCAAATTTTTTCGCGCCGACGGCTATAAACTCGACGACAAGATTGAGGACCAGATCGAGCACCTCGTCTTCAGCGGCGAGATTGAAAACATCCGCCCGACCGCCAGCGCCATTGGCAAAGCCCAGCGCATCGACGATGCCCTGGGCCGCTACATCGAATACGCCAAGGCTTCCTTCCCGCGCCGCATGACGCTGGAAGGGATGCGCGTGGTCGTCGATTGCGGACACGGCGCAGCCTACAAGGCGACGCCCTGCGTGCTCCAGGAGTTGGGCGCGGAATTGATCGTGTACGGCGACCAGCCCGATGGCACGAACATCAACAAGGATTGCGGCTCCATGCACCCGGAGTTGATGTGCGCCAAAGTCCGCGAACACGGGGCCGACCTCGGCCTCGCCCACGACGGCGACGCCGACCGCGTGCTGTTGTGCGACGAAACGGGCACGCTCATCGACGGCGACGACATCATGATCATCGCCGCGCTCGAAATGATGACACAGGGCACGCTGGCCCGGAACACCGTCGTGGCCACGGTCATGAGCAACGCTGGACTCACCGAAGCGATCACCCAGGCGGGCGGCCACGTCATCCGCACCGGCGTGGGCGACCGCAACGTGATCGATGAGATGCTGCGCGAAGACTACAACCTCGGCGGCGAGCAGAGCGGCCACCTCATCTTCCGCGATTACGGTTCCACCGGCGACGGGCTGGTGGCGGCGCTGCAAATCCTGCGCATCATGAAATCGCAGAACGCACGCCTCTCGCAGCTCAAGCAATGCTGGACGCGCTACCCGCAACTCGTGACCAACGTGCGCGTGCGTGAGAAGCGGCCCTTCGATCAACTGGACGGCGTGCTCGATTGTGTGGCCCAGGCCGAGACAGTCTTAAAGGCCGAAGGCGGCCGCGTCATGCTGCGTTACTCGGGCACCGAGCCCAAAGCGCGCCTCCTGCTGGAAGGCCGCGACGCCGCCGTGCTTCAGCAATGGAGCGACCGCATCTGCGGCGCAATCAGGAATCAGATCGGGGCGTAACTGGAGCGCGGCTCTCCCGAGCCTCCGCAACGCAGTGGGCCGGGCCGGCCGAGGATGAATCAAGATCGCTGGCGGTTCGGACGTTGCAGCAGACCGGAAAGTCCGCGCGCCGGCGTGGTCATGCCGGGAGCCGTCCGTCTTTCAGATGCCACTCCCATTCCGTCGCTCTCAAGATTCCAAGCTTGCCGCCCCTCCCCTCTCTCGCTATCCCCTCGGCATGGATTCCCGCGAAGCGTTCACCGCCCTCAACCTGATCGAACACGTCGGCCCGGTGCGCGTCCGCCAGTTGCTCCAACACTTCGCTGATCCCGCCGCCATCCTCAGCGCGCCCAAATCCCAACTGCTCCGCGTCCACGGCATCGGCGAGGACACGGCGGAGGCGATTGCCAGTTGGGAGAAGAACATCGATCTCGCCGCCGAGTTGAAACGCTGCGAGGAATTTGGCTGCCACATCGTGACCCAGGCCGACGAGAACTATCCCGAAATGCTGCGGCAAATCTACGACCCGCCCATCGTGCTTTACGTGAAGGGCACGCTCGACGCGCGGGATAAAAACGGTGTGGCCATTGTTGGCTCGCGGCAGACCACGCACTACGGCATCGAGGTGGCGCGCAAGTTTGGCTACCAGCTCGCCTACACCGGCGTGACGGTGGTCAGTGGCGGCGCGCGTGGCATCGACACGGCGGCGCATCAGGGCGCGCTCAGTGCAAAAGGACGGACGGTTTGCGTCCTCGGCACCGGCATCAACATTGTGTTCCCGCCTGAGAACGCCGAACTGTTCGAGCGCATCAGCGCGAGCGGCGCGGTCGTCTCGCAATACCCGTTCAACCGCAAGGCCGACCGGCAATCCTTCGCCATCCGCAACCGCATCGTGGCCGGCATGACACTCGGCACCGTCGTCGTGGAGGCGAACCTGACCAGCGGCGCGCTCATCACTGCGAACTTCGCCACGGAATATGGCCGGCAAATTTTCGCCGTGCCGGGGCGCATTGATTCACCGCGCAGCAAAGGCTGCCATGATTTGATCAAGAAAGGCGCGAAGCTCTGCGAAGGCGTGGAGGACATCTTGAGCGAATTTGAATATCTGTTTCCCACCAGCAACCGCCCGCCGTCGGTCAGCGAAACCGGCGTGCTGCCCGCGCTCTCGCTCTCCGAGAATGAGCAGAAGGTTTATGACGCGCTCGATGGCGAATCCGCGACCACCGACGACGTGATTCGTCGCAGCGGTCTGCCTAGTTCGGCGGTGTCGGTCGCGCTGTTTAGTCTGGAGATGAAGCGCGTGGTGCGGCAGTTGCCGGGGAAGTTGTTTGTGAAGAATACGTGAAGGGAAATATCCGTAATCACGGTGCGACCGCCGCATCGGCGAAGCCCGAGTAGTAACGGCAGAATGAATCCAACTTTCCATCGGGGCGGATGACGTGGGTGCAGCAGCGGTCGATGCGGTCTTGTTCCCACGTCCACGCATCCATGAACGGCTTGACCATGATGCGGAAAGCCATTGACGACTTGAGTTCCATCTTCTTCAGCAGATCGCCGAGCGGCTGATTGTCGCAGCCGCACTTCACCAAGTCCTCAAGCGTATAATGAATCTTGTCCTGAAGAAAGCCTTGCAGCCGGCTGAAGTCCACAAAGTCGCTGATGGAATAAATGCGCTCGCCGTAGCGGATGAGGTAGCCGATGGTCGCGCAGTTCGGATCGCCGCACGGCAGCGGCGTGAAATCCTCGAAGCGCAGCGAACCGGCGGATTGTTCCACAGCAGCGAGGAGCAGATCGGCGGTGTTCAGTCTCCTCGTAGCAGCCGACGTAAGGAGGCTATGTTCAATTTCCTTCTCAGATAGAGCCTCGTTACCTCGGCTGCTACGAGGCGGGGTTCTCCCGCTCCCAAACATCGGCTGAAACGTAATGCCGTGGATATGCGGGTGCGTCAGCCCAAAGGCGATGGCTTCCCAGATGTGCGGCAAGTTCTCCGGCGTCACCGTCATGGCCAGCGTGCTGGGGATGTTCGCCTCGCCGCAGTGCTCGATGGCGCGGGCGCGGGTCTCGCGCAAATCCGCGCCGCGCAAGGCGTGTTGCGCCGCCTCCTGCACGCCGTCGAATTGCAAATAAACCTGGAGGCCGCCGCGCGCGAACAATTCGCCCAGCCGCGTTGTGAAATCCGCATCGTTGGCCAGCCGTACGCCGTTGGTGTTCAGCAGCAAGTAGTCGATGCCGGGATTCTGATGCGCCCAGTCGAGCAGCTCGAAGAACTGCGGATGCAGCGTCGGCTCGCCGCCAGAGAGTTGGAGGATTTCGATTCCGCCCTTGCGGTCAATGACGCCCTGGATGCGGGCCTGCAATTCGGCGAGCGGCACGGCGTCCACCGTCTGGCCGTGACCCAGCGGCGAGTCGGCGTAGCAGGTCGGGCAGGAGAGATTGCACGAGCGGACGATTTCGATGAGGGCGAGGCAAGTGGAGAGCTTCTCGAAGGGCGCGTCGCCGTGGCCGTCGGCATTGCGGCCCAGTGTGCCGGCGACGGTGCCGGTGGCGGTGCAGCAGGAAGTTTTGGATTGAGGATTGGAGATTGAGGATTGGGGATTGCAGCAGGCGTTCTCGGGGTTTCCTTTGGCCAGCCAGTAGAAGCGGGCGTCCGAGGCGAGGCAGGCGGAAAACTCGCCGTGTTCGGCGCAGGTGCGTTTGAGAAAAACTTTCGCGGGCGTGCCGCTCGTGCGCCAGACCTCGCCAGGGCAAGCGACGTGGCAGACGGGGCAGCGGCTGGTCGTGCGCTTGAGCAGTTCTTCGGATGAGAGAGCGAGGGAGTTCATTTGTTCAGAGCCGCTGGTCCCAATCCGCATCCGCCGACGCACAGGATTAAATTCAATATGAAGAATGCCGCGGACCAAAGCGCCACACCTCCCTGCCCGTAAGGATTCGGGCCCCGCGCATCCACCAACTGGCGAGCCGCAGAGCGAGAGCAAATCGTGTTGAGGATGATGCCGGCAAAAATCCCGACCATCGACATGGGGCCAAGCGGAGATCGTGTCTGCACCAGTGCGAGGATCAATGTGGTTGCCGCCGCGCAAATGATTGGTAGAGTAAGGAGGATAAGCCAAAACCACCACCGCAGTTTTTTTTGCTCCGGCTGGCCCTGCGGTTCTGGCGTCGTGGAATTCACGGGCGAACCTTACGTCGGGCGCTCGCTGCGCGTCGAATGAGTTTTCGACGACGGGTCGGATGAAGTGCGGGGCGGAAAGGCGGAGCGCGTGGGCGAGTCTCCCTCTCCCCGTTGAGGGGAAAGATT
>JAYVWQ010000469.1:0-3951 GCA_043785945.1 Akkermansia sp. | reverse complement strand
AATCTTTCGCCGGGCGTCGTCACTTGCGAACAGGTCTTGCGTGCCGTCTTGAGCGCCATTCCCGTGGACCAGGTGAACACGATGGGCATTCCGTCGGATGATCCTTACGCCAAATTTGGTGAGCCGCCGACGTGGGCGGATTATCGCAAAGTGCTCACCGAGGCTGGGCTGGAGTTGAAGCTGGAACCGATTCTGAAGTGGGACTTCTACGCCGCCGTGGAATCCACCGACCATGTGCTCACCATCCAGACAGCCGACCAAGCGCTGTGGGCGAACGTGCTGTTAAGCGTGGGCTGTCGGACGGAATAGCAATGCGCGTTAATCCGACCGTCGGCAGGTAGGGCGCGGCGCTCCGCGCGCGCCGGGGTGAGGCGTGGAAGTGGAGGAAGAGCGAGGCAGTTCGTGACGGTTCAGCCTTTGGTCAGCCAGACACTGCTCTCCGATCCGGCGACGCGCGCGGAGCGACGCGCCCCACCTTTCTTTGAACGGCATTCGTTCTCTCACGCCGGCACCACGGTGAGCGGTCCGTCGAAGATGGTCAGGCTCACCACCTCCGTCTTCGCCACATGCGGGCCGTGGGCCTGACCTTTGGGCGCGAAGAGAAACGCGCCGTTCGTGTACGTCACGCCCGATTCCACCCACTCGCCGGAGAGCACGTACACCGACTCATTGGCCAGCGGATGCAGGTGCGCGGGCACGGTCACGCCCGCCTGAAACTTACGCAGCACGGTCACGCCGCCGGTGGCTTCGTTCTTGTGCAGCACGAGCAGTTCGACGCCCTCATAGGGGCCGGGTTGCCATTGTTTGTCTTGGGCCAGGGCGGTGTAAGGAAACATGGCTGTATGGAAGAGGGCAGGGCGGGGATTTCAAGTTTTCCCGCGAACAAAAGCGGTGCTGCGACTCGGGCCAATCAGCCTTCAGCGCACGACCATGTTGGAAAACGGAGCCACGTACGCTTGCAGAAAAACCAGAATCGCCACCAGCACCGCGAGCGCGATGCTGTGGAAAAAAACGTAGCGCAGGATGCTGCCCTCGTGCCCGTACCAGTTGGTCGCGGTGCTCGCGACCACAATGCTCTGCGCATCGACCATCTTGCCCATCACGCCGCCGGAGCTGTTCGCGGCGGCCATGAGGATGGGGCTGATGTTCGCCTGTTCGGCGCTGATTTTTTGCAAACTGCCGAAGAGGACATTCGAGGCCGTGTCCGAGCCGGTGAGGGCCACGCCGAGCCAGCCGAGCAGCGTGCCGAAGAACGGATAGAGCGCGCCCGTCTGCGCCAGAGCCAGGCCGAGCGTGGCGTCAGTGCCCGAGTATTTCGTCACATAGCCGAGCGACAGCATGGCCGCGACGGTGATGAGCGAGAATCGAACCCGCCACAGCGTTTGGAAGTAAACCACCACCAGTTCACGCGGACGGAAGCCCATGAGAAACCCCGAGAGGAGCGCCGCCGCAAGAATGGCGCTGCCGGTGGCGGACAGCCAGTTGAGGGTGAACACGGCTTTCTCCGGCGCGGTGCTGGCCCCGGCGATGGCCGGCCCGCGTCGCACCTGCTGGTGCAGTGCCGGCACGTTCACGTCAATTTTTGTGAAGGCGCTGGAGGTCTTGTTGAAGCCCGTGGCGGTAATGACGGTGCGTTCGCCGTTGAAGAACTTTTTCACCTGAGGCACGCCCCAGATGAAGAGGAAGACACTGAGCACCATCCACGGCATCCACGCGCGAATGACTTGCGCCCGCTCGTACTGCGGGGCGGCGCTGTCGGGCGGCACCCCGCCGGGTTCCAGTTTCCAAATTTCTTTCGGACGCCAGAACTTGAGCAACACCACGAGCGCAGCCATCGAACTGATCGACGCGACGACATCGACCAGCCACGGGCCGTGGAAATTCGAGACGAGAAATTGCGGCCCGGCGAAGGCCACGCCCGCCACCAGCGCCGCCGGCCACACGCCCAGCATCCCGCGCCAGCCCGCCATCGCCCAAACCACCCAGAATGGCACGAGGACGGAGAAGAACGGAAGCTGTCGTCCGACCATCGCGGACAACTTGAGTTCGTCGATCCCGGTCACGCTGGCGAGCGCGAGGATGGGCGTGCCGAGCGAACCAAAGGCCACCGGAGCCGTGTTGGCGATGAGCGAGAGACCGGAAGCGGCGAGCGGCTTAAAGCCGAGCTGCATTAAAATTGCCGCCGTGACGGCGACGGGCGTGCCGAAGCCCGCCGCCCCTTCAAAGAACGCGCCGAACGAAAATGCGATGAGGATGACCTGGATGCGCGGGTCGGGCGTGAGGGAAGCGAGGTTTCCACGCAGCACGGCGAACAGGCCTTTGTCCACGGTGAGCTGATAGAGAAAAATCAGATTGAGGATGATCCAGCCAATGGGGAACAGACCGTAGGCCGCGCCGTAAAACGCCGTGGCGGTGGCCGCAGGGGCAGGCATGTGAAACACCAGCACCGCCACGAGCATCGAAATTGCCAGCCCGAGCAGCGCCGCGTAGTGAATCCGAATCTTGAGAAAGGCAATGGTGCCCAGAAGCACGACGATTGGAATCGCCGCGACGAGCGTGGAAAGCAGGGGGCTGTGCAGCGGGTCGTAGTTCTGTTCCCAAATCATCGTGATGCACCGGATGAAACGGGCCGCGCACAGACTTGTCACCGCTTTTTCGTGCGGGGACCAAGCGCGGAATGAACCTCGCCGTCAGCGAACTTTGTGGTTCGCTTGGTCGGCGTGGCCGGGGCGACCGAGTTGTTAGGCCACGGCGGCGACCACCGGGGCGACGTTGCGCGCGCCGATCGTGCCCTTCACTACATCAAGGAGAGTTTCCAGTGAGAAGGGCTTGAGGAGCATCACGCATTTGCCTTCCCCCTCGTATTTGCTCACGTAGGGAAAGCCGGTCATCAGCACCACGGGCACCTGGCTGGTCGCCGGATGGGACCGCAGCGCGGCCACCGTGTCGAAGCCCGCCGCATCCGGCAGGACCACGTCGCACAGGATGAGATTGGGCCGGTTCTTCTGCGCGAGGGCGATGCCTTCCTCGGAATTTTCGGAACAGAGCACGCGATAGCCGAGGCCGTTCAGCGATTCCCCGATGGCTCCGCTCAAGGCCTGGTCATCATCAATAATTTGGATTAATGGCTGCATAGTGCCTTTGTCATCGGCGGAATCTTTCGCAGGCTTAATTCGCGATCTGAAATGATGTGAAGGGGGCGTCTGCCTGACTGATGGGCACCCTCAAGCCCGAGAACGTGGACAAGTTCTTGAAAGCGGATCGGGTGATTGCGGGGGGCGCAGGGCAAGGCTCTCGCTGCATCGCATTGTTAGGCGCTTCTCGGCCCTGACCAAACGTATTCATTTCGCCTGCTTCGAATGGGTGCTTCGGGTTCAACACCCTTCCACCCGCCGCCGCCGTCGTGCGAGCCCCATAAAACCACTTGGTCAGAGAATAGACGCTCCAAAAACTCGGCGACATCCTCGGCAATCTGCTTTTCTTTCTCAGCGGTTGCGATGTCGTCATAATTCGAAAAATGACCGTGGGTGAACTTGCCTGCAACAAGCGTGATCTCCTCTCTGTCATCGTAAATCTGCACATCACCAACATCTGGGTGCTTGGCCGGAAACGTCACACACGGCTCGGTTCCAGGCTCCGCTATAGAGAACAGACCCGGGAAACGTTTTGTCAGGATTGGGAGAAGGACGTCGCGAATCATGATGTGCTTAACAGAACATTGAACCGTCAAAAGGTCGGCGTGAGTGAATATGGGTTTGGGCCGGGCGCGGATGGTTTTGGGTCGCGGTGCATAGGGGAGGAAAGCAGCGGCGGGCGGTGGGAGGCAATCCCCAATCTCCTCCCGGCCAACATGGGCGTGGTGCCTTCTGATTGAACCGTCATCTGCCTCACCCCACCCACCCGCTGGGAGACAGGTGGCTAAAATTGATCACCTCCTGGTGCCGGGGAGGG
>JAYVWQ010000468.1:0-11020 GCA_043785945.1 Akkermansia sp. | reverse complement strand
TCGACGCGCCAGCGTTTGGAGTGCGGTCGCTTCAGCGCCGCTTTCGAGACGGTGGTAACTGCCAGATACGCCCATTCCAACAACGGCAGACACCAAAAGAAAAGGCGGCGGTCAACTGACCGCCGCCCAATGATTGGAGTGAGCCGAAGATTATTTCGGCAGCACGAGGATGAATTCGCCGCGGCGGTTCTTGGACCATGCGGAGTCGGTGTGGCCGGTTTCCACCGGCTTGTCCTTGCCGAAGCTGACGGTGTGGACGCGATCGGGCGAGACACCGGCGGCCACGAGCAGTTCACGCAGCGCGAGGGCGCGGCGTTCGCCCAGCGAGCGGTTGTATTCCTCGGTGCCGCGTTCGTCACAGTGGCCTTCGATGAGCAGGTCGCTGCCGGGGTCTTCGTTGCGGAAGCCGTTGGCCACTTCCTGAACCTTAGCCGCTTCGCCCGCCTTCACGTTGGCGCGGTCGAAGTCAAAATAGACCGTCTGGGCATGATACTTGTCGCGGTTCTGCGGACGGCCTTCGATGCTGCGCGCGCCGGTTTGGGGAAACGTGCCGTCCGCATTCTTCGGCACATTGGCACCAGTCACGTCGGCACCGGTGAGACCGGTCCCCGGAGGAATGGCCCCGTTATTCAGCCCGTTGCCGGGGCCGACATCGCGGATGGTCGAGCCGGCACCGTAGCCGGGGAGCGGCGTGACGCGGTCCATTTTCTTTTTGCAGCCGAAGGCTCCGGAGGCGAGCACGGCGGCGAGGAACAAGTTTGAGAGTAAATTCAATTTCATTGCGCGTTCTGGGTTGTAGTGATCTTCTTCGGCAACACAAGGACGAATTCACCCCGGCGATTCTTGGCCCGGGCTGCTTCGTCGTGTTCGGGGGAGGCCGGCTTGTCCTTGCCGAAGCTGCGAGTGAAGAGATGGCCGCCGTCCACGCCGGATTTAATGAGCAGTTCGCGGATGGCCAGGGCGCGGCGTTCGCCCAGCGCGCGGTTGTATTCCTCGGTCCCCTGCTCGTCGCAGTGGCCTTCGATCAGCAAGTCAAAAGTCGGCCCCTTGCTTTGAAACTGCGCGGCGACCTGAGCAATCTTATGGGCCTCGTTGGGCCGCACGCTGGCGCGGTCGTAATCGAAGTAGAGCGTCTGCGCCGCGAAGGTCGCGCGGTCCAGATCGCGGTCGGCGAGTTTGCCTTCGTCGGGCAAGTTGTCCGACGACCCGATGGGCAGCGTGGTGCCCTTGGGATCAACATTCACCGCCCCTTTGTCCCCGCCGATGGGCGTGGTGCTGAGGTCGGGTTGAGTGGGCGCGGTCGTCGCACCAGTGCCGGTGGTGGATTTGAGGTCCAACGGGGTGGTGCGCAAGTCCGTTTGTTTACAGCCGGTGGCGGCGAGAACCACGAGGGTTCCTAGGGCGAGCAGGTTTGATATTTTCATGGGGCGTTCCTTTTGAGGGGTGATGGGAGTTACCTGGCCCAACTGGGCTGGGAAGCGCTCCCGTTGATACGGAGGATTTCCTTGGTTTGTTTGCTCGGCACATCCAGCAAGGTCAGGACGCGTCGATAATTGACAGTGCGGACGAACATCACGGCGCGCGAATTGGGCGCCCACACGGGGTCTTCCCCAGCCACCAGCGGCACAGCCGTGCCTTTGCTTGGGCCTTCCATCGGCACGAGATAAATTTGAAAGCCCGAGCCGGTCAGGGCCGTGAAGACGACGAACTTCCCGTCCGGCGACCAGTCTGGCTCGGTGGGATTGGAGACGCCGAGGGGCAGCCGCGTCATGGCCCCGCCGGCGGCGGGCATGGTGTAGAGCGCCGGCTTGCCGCTGGTGCGCGAGGTGAAGCACAGCGTCTTCCCGTCGGGCGACCAGCAGGGCGAGGACTCGCCATCCTTCGTCGAAGTGAGCCTCCGCAGGTTGCCGCCGTCCAGATCGCTCACGTAGAGATTGGGGCTGCCCGCCTTGCTCAAAATCATGGCCAGTTGTTTGCCGTCCGGCGAGACAGCCGGACTGGCGTTCAGACCGGGATGCCGGGCCACCGCATGACGCGCGCCCGTGCCGAGGTTGTGGACGAGAATGTCCGGCTTGTCCGCCAGCTTGTGGGACATGTAATAGAGCTGGTTGCGGCCCGCCCAGCAAGGGGCGGCGCAAATGACGTTGTCCTTCGTCACCGAGGTGGGATTGCGACCGTCGTAATCAGCGATGACAATTTCCCCAGGGCCGGAACCGGTCATCTGCACCTTGCAGGCGAGGCGGGTCTGGGCGATGCCGGGCTTCTGCGTGAGAGCGAGCGCCAAGTCATCGGCCAGCGCGTGGGCCTGCTTGCGCGGGGCACCGCCGTTGAAGGCCTTGTTGTAAATCATCTTGCGCTGAAGCGGATCGGTCACGGAGGCGCCCACCCCGGCGGCGTTGTTGTTCTGAATGTTGTAGCGCGCCTTGTCCGGGGCAACGAACTCGAAGCCCATGAAGCTGAGGTCGAAGCGCAGCGTGCTATCCACCTCACCGGAGTAGCCGGAGAGGGAGATGGGCACGGGTAGTGGGAAGCCCAGCGAATCAACGGGCAAAACAAAGCGAATGTCCTCGGCGGCAGACAAGCCGGCGAGGGACAAACAGTGCAGGGCCAGAACTAATAATTTCTTCATGCTGAAACTCGTTTCGCTTCGAAGGCGATGGTGATGTTGAAGGTGCGCTCGGAGTCCTTCGCCTCCGACGGAAAATCAGGCAGCGAGCGCACCGAATTCATGGCGCGGTCCACGGCCTTGTCCAAAACAGAATTGCCCGTGCGCCGGGTCCAAGTCGAGCTGCGCACCGTGCCGTCGCGTCCCACCACGATGCGGATGACCGCGTCCACGTTCTCGTCGCTCTGCGGGTGGTTGGCATAGACGGCGCGCTTGTACACTTCGATAATGGTGGCGGCGTAATTTTGGTAGGCCGCGCCGCCGGGACCGACGGGTTCCGCGACGGTCGAACTGCTCAGGCCTTTGTTCAAGCCGCTGATGGCCCCTCCCACCACTCCATCGAGACGCCGCTTCTGCGCTTCATACCGCTCGTTTGCGGCGCGGTCTTCGCGGGCTTGGGCGTCGCGTTTTTCCTTCGCGGCCCGGGCGGCGGCTTCGCGACGCACCAGTTCAGTGTTATTCGTGCGCCGGATGACAGTCTTGCTGATGAGCGGCTCCGGATCGGGGGAATCCTTGGTCTTGACGACCTTCTTCTCCGTGTCTTTGACCGGCTTCTTGGAAACCACCGGCTTCTCAATTTCTTTCGTCGGCTCCGGGACTTTGACCACCTTCTTGGGTGACTCCGGCTCAACGGGCTTGGGCGGATCCGGTTGCACCGGCGCGGGCGGGGTCGGTGCCGGAGGCGTCGGCGCGGGCGCAGGCGGCTGCGGATTACCATTGGGGTTCCCGCCGCTGTTGACGGGGCGATCCGTCATCTGAGCATTCGGGATGAGGGTGATGATCTGCGGCACCGGATCGGACTTGTGCCCAAAGTCAAAAGCCGTGGCGACGACAAACACCAGAATCAGCGTTCCATGCAGGACCGTTGACCCAATGAAGCATTTTTTCCCAAGGCGATTCATCAGCGTGTTGGTTCCGTGCGCAGCGAGAACTTGGTGATGCCGTTCCGCTGGCAGCGGTTGATCATGTCGTAAAGATATTCGTTCTTGCCGTTTTTGTCGGCGCGAATGGCCACGATCAGATTCGGGTTGGCCTTGAAGGCTGCCACCAGCCGCCGCTCGATGTCATCGGGCGTCATGCGCGTGCGGTCGAGGGCGAAGACGCCGGCGGGACTGATCTCCACCGTCTTGACGTTGCTCGGGTCAAATTTCTCCTTGGTGTCGCCGCCCGGAGCCAGGCTGACCGGCAGGCTCTGTTCGAGCAGCGGCGTCGTGATCACGAAGATGATCAACAACACGAAAGCCAGATCCAGCAGCGGCGTGATGTTGATCTCGCTCAGTGTGACCAGCGAATTGCGTTGGGAGAAACGGCGCATGGTTGAATTGCAAACAGAGTGGAAGGCGACAAATCGAGAACGGGAGACGACGGCCATTGATCCATCTCTCAATTCTCAACTTTCATCTCTCAACTCATGCCTCCTCCTTCAAGTATTCCGTCTCGAGCTTCGAGACGAGGTCCTGCGCGAAGTTGTCCAACTCGACCGTCTGGACGCGCAGGTTGTGAACCAGCCAGTTGTAACCAAACATCGACGGGATGGCCACGAGCAGCCCGGCCACCGTGGTGATGAGCGCCGCCGCCACACCGGGAGCCATCGTGGCGAGGTCGGCGCGACCGGCCATCGCGACCTGGCCGAAGGCGCTCATCACGCCCCAGACCGTGCCGAGCAGACCAAGGAACGGCGCACCGCTGACCGCCAGAGCCAGGGCAATCAAGCCCGACTCCAGCCGGATGGATTGCGACGCGACCGCACCTTCGAGCGTGCGCTTGATGTGCTCCATCGACTTGAGGGAGATGAACTCCTTGCGCTTGTCTTCCGGGCCTTTGAGCCGGATTTCCATTTCCTTGCATCCCTGCTGATAGACGACAAAGAGCGGACAATCCTCCACGTTCACGCGGCGGTCGAAAATTTCGAGCACGCCCTTCTGGGTGCGGAACTCGGCTTCAAAGAGGCGGTTCAACTTCTTGGCCCGGGCCATCTGCACGGCCTTGGCCACCATCACGGACCAGGAAAAAATGGAAAAGACGAGGAGGAAGAAGATGATGATCTTCGCCTCCACGGTGGACTTTCCCCAGATGAAGGACAGCTCCACGTCGCCGGCTTTTCCGGCGGCGGCAATGAAAATATAAGCGCTCATTCTCTCACGTCATGACTACACGATTTGCCCGTTGTTTGGAAACCACTACTTGAACGTGAGGAACCGATTTACGCCAAGTTTCCGGCTTGCTGAGTCGTATGACACCAAAAATCGCAGGCCACTTCAAAAAGATTCTACGAAATTTTTTAACAAGTTGTTCACCGGAGAGGAGTGGAGTCTCGCGAAGGACGCGAAGGCGGCGAAGGGGAAAGAGGTGAAGACAGGTGAAACTTTGGGAGCGCCGGTCTCCGCCCCGGCGCGATGGAATTAAACTAAACACGCCGGTTCGGAGACCGGCGCTCCATTAGCTGGTCATACTTGTGCGCGTTCGGAAATTCCCGGCCCTTCGCCGCCTTCGCACCCTTCGCGAGAAACTCTCCCCGCCTACTTCTTCAACACCACTTCCAGCCCCTCGCGCGCGGCTTCCACTAGGATGTCCGGCCCGCCGCCCTCAGCTACTAGTCGCCGGGTGTAGGCCAGCATTCGCGAAATGCGCTCGTCATCGTGCGTGGGGTCGTGGTGGAAAAGAAAAAGCTGTTTGGCCCCGGCGCGCACCGCCATGTCCGCCACGTCATCGACGCAGGAATGGCCCCAGCCCACGCGCTGCTCGTACTCCTGCGCGTCGTATTGTGCGTCCATGATGAGCACGTCCGCGCCCCGGATGAACTCGACGAGTTTCTCGTCCTGCTGCGCGGCAAACTCCAGTGCCTTGGCATCTGCTCCCGCCGGCTTGGCGCGCAGGCGCAAGAACGGTTCGTTGTCGGGAATGAACACCACCGAGCCGCCGCTGGTCTCGAGGCGGTAGCCCACGCAGATGCCCGGATGATTGACAAACATGGCCCGCACCCGCACCGACCCGATCTCGAACTCCATGTCGCGCAACTCCTCGATGTGGATGTTGCCGGGCAGTTCCTTCAACCCCACGGGGAAATAGGGGCTTTCCATCTGAGTGCCAAGCGTGGCGGCCAGCCCCTGGCGCGCGCCTTCGTAACCGAGGATGCGCACGTTGTTTTTCGGGTTGTAGGCGGGGACAAAAAACGGGAAGCCCTGAATGTGATCCCAGTGCGTGTGGGTCAGGAGCAGCGTGAGGTTGAGCGGCGTGCCGTTGAACTCCTGCGCCAGACTCAGCCCCAGCGCGCGGATGCCGGTGCCAGCATCGAGCACGATGATTTGTCCATCAGCCCGGACTTCCACGCACGAAGTGTTGCCCCCGTAGAAAATGGTGCTCGGTCCCGGCGAAGCGATGGAGCCACGCACGCCCCAGAACTTCACTCGCGGCGGCTGGCCCACCTCGGCGATGCTCTTCACGACCGGCGCAGCGGCACGCGGCGGAGTCTCGGCCCGCGTCTTGATTTCCGTGGGGAATTCTTCCGCCGCCACCTTGCGCAAGGCGGCGCGCAGGTCGGAGGGCTGGATGGGCTTGACGAGGTATTCATCCGCGCCCGCCTCGAACGCGTTCAACTTGTCCGTCGAGTAACCGCGCCCGGAGATCATGACGATCTTCGTGCGGTTCAGTTCGGGAATCGCGCGGATGGCGCGGCAGACTTGGAAGCCGTTGCAACGCGGCATGAGCAGGTCGCACACGACGATGTCGGGCCGGTGCTGGCGGGCGAGATTCAAGCCCACTTCGCCGTCCTGGGCTTCGAGGACTTTCCAGCCGTTCTCTTCGAGCAACGCGGCGATCATGGGTCGCAGCGCGTCGTCATCTTCAATCAGCAAAACGGCTTTCATCATCGGGAATGGGTCGCGCCCAGCGACTAGCTGGGCTGATTGAGAACGGACTGTATCGGAAGCCCGGCGGTTTGGAATGGAAAACTCGTTCCAACGAAAAGCGAACGGGCCAATCGGCACCCGCACTGCGCGGAGCGCGGGCCAGTTGGCGCCCCGCGGCCCCGCCCGCTCTTCTCCCTTGTTGCCAAGCCCGGCGCTCCTCGGCACAGTTCGGCGCGAACCCGAACATCATTATGACGAACCATTCTTCCGCATTCTCGCGCCGTGATTTTATTCGCACCACTTCGCTGGCCGCCGCCGCGCCGTTGATTCTTTCTGGCTGTGGCACCACGCCGCCCCGCGCCAAGGCCGGGAGCCGTCTCACCATCGGCTGCATCGGCCTGGGCACGCAGGGGCGCGGACTCCTGGGCGGCTTTCTCGGCAAAAAGGAAACGCAGGTCGTCGCTGTCTGCGACGTGGACACCACGCGCCGCGACCATGGCAAAAAGATCGTCGATGACTTTTATACCAAGCAGAACGCCACCGATTATCGGGGCTGCGCGACCTATGCGGATTTCCGCGACTTGCTCGCACGGGAGGACATCGACGCCGTGGTCATCGCCACGCCGGATCACTGGCATGCCTTCATCGCCATCGCTGCGTGCCAGGCAGGCAAGGATATTTACTGCGAGAAGCCGCTGACCGAATCCATCCACGAAGCCCGTGCGCTCGTCGCAGCGGTGCGCCAGCATAAGCGCGTCTTCCAGACCGGCTCCATGCAGCGCTCGTCGAAGGAGTTCCGGATCGCGTGCGAACTTGTGCGCAACGGTGTCATCGGCAAAATCAGCCGCGTTGAAGTCGCGGTCGGCGGTCCCGGCGTGCCCTGCGATCTCCCGGAGGAAGCGATGGAGCCGGGGCTGGATTGGGACATGTGGCTCGGACCCGCTCCGAAGCGCGGCTACAACTCCATTCTCAGCCCGCGCGGCGTGCATAAAAATTTTCCTGACTGGCGCAAGTATCGCGAATACGGCGGCGGCATGGTCACGGACTGGGGCGCGCACCATTTCGACATCGCGCAATGGGGCCTCGGCATGGACGAGAGCGGCCCCATTGAGATCATCCCCGCGAGCGACCCGAAGGCCACGCAAGGCGTGCGCTTGAAATACGCCAGTGGCGTCGAAGTGCTGCACAAGGACGGCAACGGCGTGTGGTTCTTCGGCAGTGCAGGCAAAGTTTATGTCAACCGCGGCAATATCGAGTTGTGGCTCGGTGACCGGCAGAAGGCGGATTCATCCCAAGGCGTGGACCCTGCGCTCAAGAACGGCGGCGCGGTGCTGGCAGCCACGCTGGCGACCTTGGAGAAGGAATATCTGACCAACGCGAAGGTGAAGCTCTACAACACCACCGACCATAAAGGCGATTTCCTCGCCGCCATCCGAACCCGCCAGCGGCCCGTCTGCGACGTGGAGGTCGGCGCGCGCACCGTGACCGTCTGCCATCTCGTGAACCTTGCCTACTACCACGGTCAGCTTCTGAAATGGAACCCCGCGCGGAATCAATTCGCCAGCGGCACCGGCAACGCCGCCTGGCTGGACGTGCCGCATCGCGGCGAGTGGAAGGTTTGACAACGCGCCCCCGGCGGGACGCCGGGGGCACGCTACTCCACCACTTCGTAAATCATATCGCCCAGCGTGAACTCCACGCTCGTGCCCAGCGCGAGCCAGGACTTCGATTGCGGCTGCTGCTTCAACAGATTAAAATACTCCGGCGAGCCAAACGTCACGCGGACACGCTTCATCTCCAACTTCTTCTGCACGTCGGAATCAATCCACTTGCCGCCGTTTTGGAAGAAGGTTTTTCCGCCAGCGAAACGGCTTTGCTGCTCGATGGCTTGGGCCTGGCTGACCCGCCGCCCCGCGACCGCAGACTGGCCGCCCGCACTGCTGCTGGAGCTGTAGGTCTGACCCGCCGGGGACGAACTGGATTGGGGCGCAAAGCGCAACGACTCAACGTTCCCCGATACGATGGCCGGAGCCGAAGCTTCGGCAGATTTCAGTGCCTGGAGCGAGCGCGCGTCTGCCACCGCGCCATTGCCCGCCTTCTCGTCCTTGAGCTTGTAAAAACGATCCACGCCCGAAGCCTTGTCGAGACCGATGCGGCTTCTCTCCAACGTCTGCGGCATGGTCTGCATGGAGAGCGGCACTTTGCGGCGCTGTTCGTCTTCGAGAATCAAATAGGCCGTGAAGGGCGTCACGATGCCATACTTGCGCGCCAGCTCCGTCACCTCGTCCTTCAACTCCTTGCTCTCGCCGCGCAGACGAATCTCATCCAGCAGGTAGCCCACGCGGCGCGTGGCCCAGAGGCGCGGAATGAAATCATGCTCCGCCGACTCAGCCGGGAACTTCACGTCGTAGGCGAACTTCTTTGTGGCCCCGGTCACGCCCCCTTCGATGCTGCCTTCAATCTGGATGGCTCCGCCGCCGCTGCCTGAGTAGCGGCCCGCCACCAGCAACTGTTCGCCCTTGAACAAATCCGGCAACGGCGCGGGATGGGTCTTGGTCACGCGCACGGACTCCGGAAATTTCAACGCCGGACTGGTCAGCACCGGTTCTTTGATCTTGGTGAAGAAGCTCGACACCTTCAGTTCGATGTCCTCCTCCGGCAGCACGTAGGTGCTGAACGCCTTGGTGTCCTCGGCAATTTTATCGAGCAGGTGTGTGTTCACATCCGTGCCAAGACCGAAGCAAAAGATGCGCGTCAGGCCCGTCTTCGATTTGATGGCATTCTCCAGAATGTGCTTCTCGTCAATGTCGCCCACGGTCGGGCGTCCGTCGGTGAGGAAGACGAGCACGTAAGGGCGCGTGCCGTTCTCCGGGCGCAGCGCGACAGCTTTCTTGAGCGCATCGTCAATGGCCGTGCCGCCCATCGGCTTAAGCGTCCCGATAAACTTCTGCGCCGCCGTGCGATTCTCTTTCGTGGCCTCGCGCAGATTATTGAAGAGCGGTTCGACTTCCGTGGCGAAGCGCAGCACCTCGAAGCGGTCACCGTCGTTCAAATTCTCCACGCAGAACGCCAGCGCCTTCTTGGCCTGCTCCAGCTTCGCGCCCGCCATCGAACCCGACGTGTCGAGCACGAACACGACGTCTTTCGGAATCACCTTCGCGTTCTTCGTCTCCACGCCCGGCGACGCGAGCAGCAGGAAGTAGCCGTCCTCGCCCGGCGGCTTGTAGGTCAGCAGGCTCACGCCGAGGTCCGAGTCATCTTGCGTGAAGAACAGTTGGAAGTCGCCGTCGGGCCTCACGTCATTCGCCTCGAAGCCGACCGTGGCCCGGTGCGCGCCGTCGCGTTTCACCTCCACCTTGTGGCTTGGCGAGTAGAGGGACTTGAGGGCGCGTTTGCTTTCCAGTTCCAGCTTCACACTCACCTGGCGAAGCGGCTTGGCGGAAAACTTCTCCGTGTTCAGCGGCAGGACAAAGCTCACCAGCCCGGCGTCCGACTTGAGCAACTGCGAATAGCTCAGCGTGATCTTCTTCCGCGCGTGCGCCTCGATGGGAAAGATGCGCACCTTGAACACATCGCGCCCCGCATATTCCAGCAGCGCGGGATCACGCTGACGGCGCACGATGTCCTCGTAAATGCCGCGCGCCTTGTCCGCCGCGAGCAGCTCGGCCTCGACCGGCTTGCCGTCGATGTTCATGGTGAACTTGTCGAGCTGCGCGCCCTTGGGCACCGGGAAGAGAAACGTGCCTTCCAAAGCACGGGGATTGGGATTGTAAAACTCCTGCTCCACTTTCGTGGTGGCGAACTGGTCTTTGATCTTCACGTCCGCCTTGGTGAAGGAAACTTCCAACGGCGCAAAACTCGGCGCGGGCCGCGGCGGTCTCGGCTCCACGATGGGCGGCAGCCTCCGCCAGAACTCGTCATCGCCCACGATGATCAAACCCGCCGCGCCCACCCGGCCCGCGCAGGCCAGCATCAGAAAAAAACTCCACGCCCGTTTCATGGATCGTTGGACGGGAGCGCAAAGGATTTGCTCCCGCACTTCATCGAGCAACCATCTGCTGCATCGTCAGAGGAAATCTGTCGGGAACCGGACACGATCAAGAACTGATCCCTTTCAGACTTCGGTCCAAAGTGAACCGTTACCGAACAGCCCGGGAGCTTGCGTTCGGGACCAGCTCTGCATACCCTTTGCCCATGTCTATTGCTGAGATTCAACATGCGGTTTCGGACCTGCCAGCGGTCGAGCGCGGCACTCTGGTCGCCTGGCTCATAGAGTCACTTCCACCCCACGGCGGCGAGGACGCCAGTGCGGAAGGAATTGCGGAAGCCGCGCGCCGCCGGGAAGAGCTGGATTCCGGCCGGGTGCGCCCCCTGAGTTCGGACGAGTTTTGGGCTTCCGTCGAACGGCTCCGGGCCACATGGAAATAATTTACCATCCGCAGGTGCGGGCGGACGTCGAGGAGGCGCTTTCCTACTACCGGAAAATCACCCGCCGGCTCGCCGACGA
>JAYVWQ010000467.1:0-3550 GCA_043785945.1 Akkermansia sp. | reverse complement strand
GAGCTGGACCAACGGCATGGTCTGGGTGCCATCCGGCACCTTCCAGATGGGCACAGCCGACGGTCAACCGGATGAGCGACCGCTGCACGAAGTGAGCGTGGATGGTTTCTGGATGGACGCCACCGAGGTCACGAACGAGCAGTTTGAAAAATTTGTCCGCGCCACCCGTTACGTCACCGTGGCCGAGCGCGCGCCGGACGCGAAAGACTTTCCCGGCGCCGCGCCCGAAATGCTCGTGCCCGGCTCGGTCTGCTTTAATCCGCCCGCCGAAGCCGTCTCGTTGGAAAACCATTTTGCCTGGTGGAAATGGGTGCCGGGCGCGAACTGGCGTCATCCCGAGGGTCCGGCTTCCCATCTCTTGGGTCGCGAGAAACACCCCGTCGTCCATGTCGCCTGGGAAGATGCCCTCGCCTACTGCCAATGGCTCGGCAAACGTCTGCCCACCGAGGCGGAATGGGAATGGGCCGCACGCGGCGGCGCGACCGTGGCGGCAAAAAGCGAGGCCGATCTCGGGCGGGGCGGCCAGTGGACCGCGAACATCTGGCAGGGCGAGTTTCCCAACAAAAATTCAACCAGCGATGGCTTTCGCATCACTGCACCCGTGGCTTCCTACGCGCCGAACCGCTACGGCCTTTACGACACCGCCGGTAACGTCTGGGAATGGTGCGCGGACTGGTATCGCCCCGATTATTATCTCCACAGCGCCAGAAAAAATCCCGTCGGACCGGAGACAAGTTTTGATCCGAACGAACCGCAGACGGCCAAACGCGTGCAGCGCGGCGGCTCGTTTCTCTGCGCGGATTCTTATTGCCGAGGCTACCGCCCGGGCGCGCGCGGCAAGGGCGCGCCCGACACCGGTCTCTCCCACCTCGGCTTTCGCGCGGTGCGTTCCAAATGACATGATCGTCTTTGCCCACAACCGGTTCGTCCCCGAGGAACAAGCCGTGGTGTCCGTGTTTGATCGCGGCTTCCGCTACGGCGACGGGCTGTTTGAAACCGTGCTCGTGCTAAACGGAAAAATGTTCCGCTGGCCCGAGCATCTCGCGCGGTTGGTGCGCGGCGCGCAATTTCTGTCCATCGCCCTGCCCCACCCGCCCGTGGCCTTGCACGCCTTCGCCACCGAGTTGATCGTCTGCAACCAGATCACGGAGGGCGTGATCCGCCTGCAACTTTCCCGGGGCGTGGGACCGCGCGGCTACGCGCCAACGGGTCTGGAGCAACCACACATCGTCATGTCGATGCACCCTTCGCCCGACCGGAGCGATCTCTGTGGTGTGATGTGGAAACTCACCCTCTCTTCGCTGCGCCTGCCCACCAGCGATCCTCTGGCCCAACACAAAACATGCAGCCGTCTGCTCCAAGTGCTGGCCGCCGAGGAAGCCCGCGCGCGCGGAGCGGATGAGGCGCTGCTGCTGAACACGGATGGCTGCGTGGTGGAAGGCAGCACGAGCAATTTATTTTGGATTGACCGCGGCACCATCTGCACGCCGCCGCTGGGGCAAGGCGTGTTGCCCGGCGTGACGCGAGCCACGGTGCTGGAGTTGTGCGCCACGCTCGGCGTGCCCTGCGCCGAGCGGGCGATTCGGCCTGAACAACTCGCGCACATGGACGGCGTGTTTCTCTCGCTCACCTCGCGCGGGGTGGTGGAAGCCAGCGCCTTGGATGGACAGAAGCTGCCCCGCTCGCCGCTCACCACGCGATTGCAGGATGAGTTTGAAGCCCTGCTCGCCCGCGAGTGCGCCTGACCTGACGGCGGCGCGCGGCTCTCCAGAGCCGCAGCTACTCCGCGCGTGAAAGCAGCACAGTCCCAACCCAGGACGATGTCTCACCGGCTGCGGCTCAGGAGAGCCGCGCGCCAATATCTCAATCCAAACCGCTCGCCTTCTTCGCGCGGTCCAACACCTGGCGGGCCAGCGTGCGCGCCTTCTCCGCTCCGTCCCGCAGGACGGCGTGGACGTGATCGAGGTTCGCGGCCAGTTCCGCGCGACGGACGCGGGCCGGAGCAAAGTAATTCCAGTAGTGCTCGAAGAGCGCCTTCTTCAAATCGCCGTAGCCCAGTCCGCCCGCGCGCAGCCGGTCTTCAAAATCTTTTGCCACCTCGGCGGGCGCGACCAGCTTGAGCAACTGGAGCGCGTTGTTCTTCTCCGCGTCCGGCTTCGGCTCGGCGGGCAGGCGGGTGTCGGTGACGATGCTCATGATCCGTTTCCGCACCGCCTTTTCCTCGGCGAAAATCTCAATCGTGTTGCCGTAGCTCTTGCTCATCTTCTGCCCGTCTGTGCCCGGCACCAGCGCCACGTCCTCCTTGATGCGCGGCTCCGGCAGCACAAAGGTCGGCCCGTAGGTTTCGTTGAACTTGATCGCGATGTCGCGCGTGACCTCGACGTGCTGTTTCTGGTCGCGGCCCACCGGCACCACGTTCGAGTCGTAAATCAAAATGTCCGCCGCCATGAGCACCGGATAGGCGAAGAGTCCGTGGTTCGCGGCGATGCCCCGGGCCGTCTTGTCTTTGTAGCTGTGGCATTTCTCCAGCAGGCTCATGGGCGTGAGCGTGGTCAGCATCCAAGCCAGTTCGGTATGCTCCGGCACATCCGATTGCTTGAAGAAGACCGAGCGCTTCGGGTCGAGACCGCAGGCCAGAAAGTCCAGCGCCACATCAAGCGTATTGCTCCGTCGCTGCTCCGCGTCGTAGAGCGACGTCATGGAGTGATAATTGGCGATGAAGTAAAACGCCTCGCCCTGTTCCTGCAGTTCAATGGCCGGGCGCATCATCCCGAAATAGTTTCCGAGATGGAGCGCGCCCGAAGGCTGGATGCCCGACAAAATTCGCATGGCGCGAGACGGTAGTGGAATTTCCCGGTCAGGAAAGCAGGAAAGCAATCGGCGGAGCCGTTGGGGCGCAACTCGTCACCCACACCGCAGTGGGCCAGCCGCCCTCGGCTGACTCGCCATGGCCTCCTCCAGAAACGCCCGCTTGCCCGAGGCCGACCCCGCGCCCCGCCAAGCCTCCCCGCCCCGCTTCCGCCCGGCCACGAACGCCTCCGCCTCGGCCGCCGTCCATTGCGGCAGCGCCGCACCCGACAGCCACTCCACCATCTGCCGTGAGTCGCCCGCCTCTGCGGCACCGCGTTAATACACCAGCACCGCCGCTTGCTCGGCGGACTTCACCACGTCCTCAAACTTTCGCTCCTTGGTGTTCGCGTCCTTGAACTGGGCGGCGACTTCCGGCACGGATTCGAGGAAGCTGAGGAGGAAGCTGCTCTTCACCGCTTAATTCACGTTCTCCGGCAAGGCCCCGCTCGCGGCCAGCGCCGCCCGCGCGTTCAGCTTGGCCGACACCACGCCCACCACGTTCCCGCGCTCATCCACCAAGGCCCCGCCCGAATGGTGGCCGTCTGCATAGACCCCGGCTGCACCGGCACGCTGATTTGAAAATACCGCGCGTCATCCTGTGCTGGGCTTCACCCGGTTTGATGGACACCTTGGAGGCGGGGCGCTAATTGCAAAGCGCCCATGAATAAAAGCACCAAGACCGAGCAGATCGAAGCCGGCC
>JAYVWQ010000466.1:0-5652 GCA_043785945.1 Akkermansia sp. | reverse complement strand
TGGCCGCCGGTATTTGAAACTTTTATTGGAGCATCAGCGCAAAGCGTGTTCAGATTTGGGGACAGCATACCGATGGAATAACAGTTGTCTGTTATTCGTATGGCCAGATTGCACATGAAAACACCGGAGGCGGCCCCTGCCGAGATTGTTCTCGGACCGGGCCGCAACGTCCTCGGTCGCGAAGGGGCCAATGACTTTCTCGTCCTGCACCCCTCGGTCTCCCGCCACCATTGCGAAGTGTGGCTGACGGACGAGGCGGTGATGGTGCGCGACCTTCATTCACGCAACGGCACCTACGTGGAAGGCGAGCGAGTCAACGAGGCGCAAGTCTTCACCGGCCAGATTCTTCGCATCGGCGAGGTGGAAATGCTCCTGGATGATGCGCCGACCCACATCTCGGTGCCGAACATTCATCTGCCCTCCCGGGAGCCTAAACAGATTTATCTGGAGGACGGTTCGCGGTGTTGCACGCATCATGCCAAGGAGGAGGCGGTCTTCGAGTGTCAGCAGTGCCATCACGTCTATTGCATTCATTGTGTGCGGGAGCTGCGCGTGGCCGGCGGCGTGCCGCGCCGGTTTTGTCCAGACTGCCGGGGTCTCTGCGAGCGCCTGATCATCGAAGCCCTAGGAACCAAGCGTCCGGTTTGGCTCGATAAGATTGTGCGCGCGTTCACCAAGCCCAAAAACCGGCGGCGCTAAGCCGAGTGGTTGCGGCATGGACGCGCCGGGGTCCGCGCCTTACCGTCCGACCGTGGCTGAAGCGCGCACCCCTTCTCATCCCGATTCGCATCTTGATGCGTTTCTAAAACACCTCACGCACGAGCGCGAGGCTTCGCCTTACACCCTTCGCAACTACAGCCAGACGCTGGGCGAATTTGTTTGCTGGTATGAAGCAAAACGGTCGGATGACGAGGCAGCGCCGGTTTGGGATCAATTGGAGCGCGATGACTTCCGTTATTATCTGCGTCACTTGGGCCGAAGTAAACTGAGCCGGGCGGCCACGCAACTGCGCTTCTCCGCGCTGCGCTCGTTTTACAGATTTCTCATCCGTCGGGGTGTGGTGGCCGCCTCGCCGATCCGGGGTCTGCTCATGCCCAAGGCGGAGAAACGTCTGCCGAGATTTCTCACCGTCGGACAAATGGACGCCTTGCTGGAAGCACCGCTGGCCGAGTTGAGGGCGATCCAAAAAATCTCACTGACTGCGCCGGACGGAGCGGAGACGGCTTTGTTCCATCGCGACCTGGCCATTCTCGAAACCATCTACTCCTGCGGGCTGCGGGTAAGCGAACTCTCCGGCCTGCGCGTGCATGATTTGCATTTCAGCGAGCAACTGGTGCGTGTACTTGGCAAGGGCAAAAAGGAGCGGCAAGTTCCCATCGGCGAACCGGCGCTGCATGCCATCCAGAATTACTGGGCCTTGTTGCCCACGCCGCCGACGGGGGCTGAGCCCGTCTTCCGCGCTCGCCCCGACGACAGCCGAGCGGTCGGGCCAAGGATTATCCAACTGCGCCTCAAGCGTTACCTCGCCGCCGCCGGACTGGACCCGCAGCTCACGCCGCACAAACTCCGGCACAGCTACGCCACGCATCTGCTCGACGCGGGCGCGGATTTGCGCAGCGTGCAGGAGTTGCTCGGCCACGCCCACTTGGTGACGACGCAGGTTTATACCCACGTTTCGACCGAACGGTTAAAAAAGGCTTACGACCAGGCGCACCCGCGCGCGTGAACGGAGGGCGGCCCGATTCTACTGCGTGAGCAGATCCAGGAAGGTGATGCCGCGGCTGGTCAGTTCCCACTGGCTGCCCCGTCGGCTCACGAAATGGCGGGCGGGATTTTTTTCCATCTCGGCCGCGTTCACGGAGAGCAGTTGGTAGCGCTGCTTTGATTTCATTTCACTGGCCGCACGCGGAGTGATTTGAAAGGGCACGGCGTTGTAATCCAACACGATTTCGTATCCAGCCACGCCTTCTTTCTGCGCGACCGGGTTGGCGCGCACGAGCGGCGCGTAGCGCTTCACGAAGGGGAAATCCGCATCCCGCACCAGCACTCGGCACAGCTCCGCGCGGCTCTGGACGAACTTGAGCAGGCTGAACTTCGTGCCCTGGGCCTGTTGTTCGAGCAGCACCAGCCGGGGATCGATGCCGACCATGTTGATGCCATTCCACATGCCATGATCATCCCGATCCTTGGGGTGATTTTTTTTATACCAGGCCGGGAAGTGGTCGTTCAAAAAGAAGTCGATTTCAAAATGCACATGGGCACGCTCCTGCGAAATGCGTTCCCGGGTGTTGCTCGTTCGCCCCATGGTGGCGATGACTTGGCCGGCCTTGACTGGCTGGCCGGATTTCAGTCCCGGGGCCGCTTCGCTCAGATGGGCGTAAAGCGTGAAAACCTCCAACCCTTCAATGGTATGCCGCAGCACGATGTACTGGCCGTAATTGGAAGTGGCGGGGCGTTTATTGAGATAGGCCACCGTGCCATCGGCCGAGGCCAGCACGGGATCAATCGGTTCGCCGCGCTTGTCCCGTTTCACGCAGCGGATGTCGAGACCCTCGTGCATTTGGTGGCCGTCGCTGCGGACGCAGCCGAAGGTGCCGCTCTGCCAGGGCTTGCCCGTGGTGCCGACAAAAAACTTTTCCTCGCCCCCCGGCTCGAAGAGTGCGCGGTTGGCGGTGGGGAGTTGAAAAGGCTGGGCGCCGGCACTGAGCAAGCTGACGCCCGTGGTGACAACCAGCCAGAAACCAAAAAATGCACGCATCGGAGGCGGGAAGTTATTTATCGAACGGTCCGCTGAAGGGCCAGTTCTCCCGCCGCTCCATTTGGTGGGTCAGATTGTTCAGCCCCCGCACAAAACGCTCTGCTTCCGACCGCGAGCAATCGGGGGTGAAGGTGATCCGCCCGCTGCTGTTCTTGGCCGTGATGAGCGGGGCCGCCAGCCAGCGCGACGTGCCGAAGTTGCTGAAGATGGCGAGATGCCGGCCCCGGCTTACCACAGTGGTGCGCTCCATAATCCAAGTGCCCTGACGGGTGAGTGTGATCTCCACAACAAAACCGCCGAGTTGATCGACAATGATCGCACTCTCCACCTGGCGTTCATCAAGCACGGGCTCGCGCTCGATATTCAGACGGATGGGGGCGGCGCGGATGACGGAGATGGCTGAGGAATGGTCGGTGGAAGCGTCCGATTCCACGTGGATGCGGAGGTTGCTCACCTCTTTTTTGCGCTTTCGCTCCTCGCTGGTGCCGCAACCGGCCGCCAGCGTCAGAGCCAGGGTGAACAGGAGGAGACCGAGAAAGCCATTGAACACGCGTGCGCGACTCTTCATAGTTGGCACCGAAACAAACGGATCAACGAATCAAAGTAAAGTATCTATGGGCAAGCAGTTCAACAAAGGGGAGAAGCGCCGCCGCCGTGTGGCCTACAACAAACGCAAAACCGCCGCCGACAAGGCGAAGAAACCCAAGGCCAAGGCGAAGGCCAAGGCTTAAGGACAATTTCCATCACAAGAAGGGCGGACCCGGATTGGCGTCCGCCTTTCTTTTTCCCGAGACGCGAGGCTCCGGCGCGCTTACCGATTGCGATTGGAGAAGCGGCCTCCATTCATCGTCCGGCTCCGGCTCATTTTGAGCAAAAGCCCAAGATAAACAGTCTGCGTTTCCGATGACTCGCGCCAACCGTTACCTCCGCTCCCTCGGATCGAACACCATTCTGCTGCTGGTTAACACGGCTTACACCTTCATCACCATGCCGGTGGCGCTGCGGTCTCTGGGTGCGGGTGAATTCGGTGTGTGGATTGTAGCCAGTTCGATGGCCGGCTACCTGGCCATGATCGACTTGGGGACGAGCGGCGCGACGGTCCGCCTGCTCATTGATCACAAAGACCATCCCGAGAACGGCACCTACGGATCACTCATCAAATCCGCCCTGCTCGTGCAAGCCGTGCAAGCCCTCCTCATCTTCGGGGTGGGTCTCGCGCTCACGCCGTGGCTCGCCGGTTGGATGAAAATTGACCCCGCCTTGAGACATGAGTTTAATGTTCTCTGGCTCTGGCAGGTCGGCTTGTTGAGCTTGAATTTCCTGGGTCGCATTGGTCTGCAACTGCTCACCGCCCATCAGCGGCTGGATGTGGTTAATTACGCCACGGCCACCTCCCTGCTCGTCTCCTTCGGCCTGCTGGTGATTCTGTTCCAAAGGGGCGCGGGCGTTTATAGCTTGGGCTTCGCCCAGACGCTGGCCTCGCTCATCGTGCTGGGTTGGACCCTGTTCGCCGCCTTCCGGCAAGGCCTGTTTCCCACCGTGCGAGGCACCATTAACCGCCTCCAACTCCGCTGCCTTTTTGGATTCGGTTCGGAAATATTCTTTGTGGCGCTGGGCATGCAGTTCATCACCGGCAGCCAGACCTTCATCCTCACGCGCTGGCTGGGGCTGGAGGCCGCCGCCATCTGGGCGGTGATGACCAAGGTGTTCTCGCTCGTGTCCCAACTCGTCTGGCGCATGAACGTGGTGGCCGGGCCGGCCTTCGCCGAGATGCTGGTGCGCGGAGAACAGGAAAAGCTGGGCCGCCGCTACCGCTCTTTGTTTGAAATGACCATGCTGGCCGCCGTCTGGGCCGGATTGCTCCTGGCCTTGGGCAACCGCGCCTTCGTGGATCTGTGGACCAACGGACGCATCCAGTGGGGCCCCGTGAACGACTGGCTGCTGGGTCTGTGGTTCGTGTTGCTCACCCAGGATGGCTGCCACAACAACATGATCTTCAACACCAAGCGGCTGGGCGCGGCGACCTATATGTATTTCCTTGAAGGGCTGGCTTTCATTGCCCTGGCCCTGCTCGTGGTGCCCCGCTTTGGCCTGCCCGGCATGTTGGTCTGCTCCATCGCCTGCACGATTTTTTTCACACTCAATTATGGAACGCGCCGCGTCGCCGCGCTGCTGGGCGTCCCGGCCTGGGAGGTGTGGATCAAGTGGCTGAAGCCGTCCGCGTGTCTGCTGGCCGTGACCCTGCCGGTCGGCGCGGGCCTGGCCTATCTCACGCGCGATTCATCACTGCTCCGTCTGGCCGTTTGCGTCGTGCCCATGGCCGTGGTGGGCGCACTGGTCGCCGCGCGTTTTTGTGTCCCGGCCGGGCTGAGGGGCGAGTTGGTGGCGCGGGCGCCGTCCCGGTTCCGCCGTCCTGCGGCGAGATTATTCGGGCATAAGCCGAACTGACCAGAAGTGGCTGGTGCCAGTCACTCCTTCCGCCAGTATCCCGAATCCACATCCACCTGGATGATCGGCACCGTGAGACCGTGCGCGGCCCGGTATTCATCCGTCGCCTTGCGGCAGCCCTCCCAGCAGAAGTAATCGTCGAGAATTAACACCCCGCCCGGGGCCAGCAGCGGGTAAAGATGTTCCAGACAAACGCGGGTCGAATCATACCAGTCGCCATCCAGCCGGAGCACCGCAATGCGGCCCAAGGCCGGCTCGGCCGCTGGCACCGTGTTTTGAAACCAGCCCACATGGAAATGCAATTGCGACTCGGGAAGGCGGGCGCGATTCGTGAGCATGCGCCGCACTTCATCCACGTTCGCTTCGCACGCCTTGATCGCGGTCAGCGCCCCGGAGGATTTGCCCCCGCTGTAGGCGATGGCCGCCGCGCCGTCTTTTTCGGATGG
>JAYVWQ010000465.1:0-2871 GCA_043785945.1 Akkermansia sp. | reverse complement strand
ACCTGGATAATTCACCGAGCGGACCGGCGATCACCTCGGCTCCCTACGAGCGTAATTTCGGCGCACTCCTGGCCGGGGATCACACCATTCGCGCCACGGTCACGGATGCGCGGGCTTGGGTGAGCAACTCGCTCATCAGCACCGTTCACATCACCGGGCCGCTGGGCGCGGCGCTCGTCCCAACGCAGGGCGCGGTCTTCTCCTATGGTACGTCCATCTCGCTCACCGGCACGCTCGGTGGCGGCAGCGCGCCCTACGCGGCGGACTTCTACGTGAATGAACTGCCGGTCGGCTCCGGGGTCGCCGCGCCCTTCGTGGTCAGTCTCGGTCGGCTCGCTGAAGGCAGCTACACCGGTTACGTCCATGCGACCGACAGTTCCCTGCCCGCGCCGCAACAATACGACTCGGCCACCAACGTCTTCACCATTGTGCCTAATCCGATTGGCGCGACGCTGACCGCGCCCCTCCCGGGAAGCAGCGGCACGGCGGGAGCGAGCCTGGCCCTCGCGGCCACGGCCACCGTCAGTGCGCCCCTCGCAATCACTAACGTGGAATTCTTCTATGACGGAGCGCTGATCGGTGCAGACGCGAGCGCGCCTTATACCGGCTCGCTCGCCAGTCCGGCGGCGGGCGCGCATGCCTTCATCGCCGTGGCCACGGACAGCCTCGGACGGCGCGGCACCTCGGCGGTCAGCACGGTCACGTTCGTCACCGATCCGCTGGCCAACAATAACTTCGACAATCGCTTCGCCCTCAGCACCCCGGCCAGCGTCACGGGCAACAACACCGGCGCGAACACGCAACAGGGCGAGCCGACTTTCCAGTTCGGGGGTGGCCAGCCCACAATTATTTGGGGCGCGACGCTCTGGTACAAATGGGTGGCGACGATCAACGGCGTGGTCACGATTGATACTTTTGGCAGCAGCATCAACACGGTCCTGAATGTTTATACCGGGTCGGCGGTCAACGCGCTGACCCTCGTCCAGCGCAACGACAACGCCAACGGTTCCACCACCGCCAGTCTGGTCTCTTTCGGTGCGGTGGCCGGGACGGAATATCAGATTCAAGTCGCGGGCCAGGGCGGCTTCGGCTCTCCCTCCGCTCAGGGTGCTCTGCAACTCAACCTGAGCGTGCCCGCGTCCGTGGCCGTCACGTCGCCCACCAATGGCAGCGTGTTCCTGGCGGGCACGAACATTGACGTGACCGTGGCGGCCTCTTCCACCGCCAGCACGATCACGCAGGTGAGTTTGTATGACGGGGCCACCTTCATCGGCACGGTGGCCGCCGCGCCCTACACTTTTGTCATCAGCAATGCGCCGCCTGGCAGCAACTCCCTTTACGCCGTGGCCACGGACAGCCTGAGCCAGATCGTGACCTCGGGTGTGGTCCGGGTGCTCGTCGCGAATTATGGACTTACGATTACTTCCCCGAATGAGGACGCCATTTTCCAAGGCACCAATCCCATCACGGCGTCCGTCTTCACGATCCTGCCGGCGGGTTCCATCACCAACGTGAACTTCTTCGTTGATGGCCAGCCGTTTGGGCAGGACTCGACGGCACCGTTTAGCCTCGCGTGGAGCAACGTGGTCGGCGGCTCGCATCGTCTGACCGCGACGGGTCGGGACGACGCCGGCAACACCTACGTGGCGACGCCGGTCAACTTTGGGGTGGGCACTGTGCTGGTTCACTCCAACGCGGTCTGGAATTATCTGGCCGATGGCTCCGATCAGGGCACGGCCTGGCAGGCCATCAACTTCGACGACAGCTCGTGGGCCAGCGGCCCGTCCGAACTGGGTTACGGCGACGCGGACGAGGCGACCATTGTGCCGAGCGGGCCGGCGGGCGCGTTTTACATCACGACCTATTTCCGCCGCGCCTTCACCGTGAACAACATTAACTCGTTCACCAACCTGAGCGTCCTGCTCGCCTACGATGACGCGGGCGTGGTGTATTTGAATGGTCGGGAAGTGTTCCGCGGCGGCAATCTCCCAACTCCCGTGCTCTACAACTCCACGGCGACCGGCCAAGCCGTCGAGGAGACCGTCGCCACGGGCATCCGGAGCGCGACCAACCTGGTCGAGGGTCTGAATGAGGTGGCGGTGGAAGTTCACCAGCAGGCCGCGAACAGCTCGGACATCAGCTTCTTCCTGCAACTCGTGGGCACGCCGGTGATCATCCACAATGTTTCGCCCCTCGTCGCCGTCACCACGCCGACGAACGGCCAGTATTTCATTGCACCGCCCAGCGTGCTGATTTCCGCCAACGCAGCGGACAGCGACGGCAGCGTGAGCCAGGTCGAATTCTTCGCCGACGGGGTGAAGCTCGGCGAGTCCACCAACGGCAGCCCGTATGAGTTCGTCTGGAACAATCCGCCCGTGGCCGCGCATGTCATCACGGCCGTGGCGCGGGACAACCAAAACGCCGCCACCGTGTCCGCGCCCATCTCCATCGTGGTCTATGACGCCGTCGGCACGCCCGTCGCCGCCCTCACCAGCCCGCTGAGCGGCGCGGTCATGGAAGGCCCGACCAATCTGCTCTTCACCGCCACGGCGCACGCGATCCACGGCGTGACCAACGTGGAGTTCCTGGCCGATGGCGTCCCGTTTGGCAACGACCCGACCGCGCCCTACACGGCGGTGTGGCCCTCGATGTTCCTCAACCACAGCTTCGTCGCCATCGTGACCGATGCGAACGGCGGGCGCGGCACCTCGCCGGTCGTGAACCTCACCATCACCATTCCGCCGACCAACGTGATCGCGCCGACCATTTCCACTCAATTGCCCCCGGCCTACGCCAGCATTACGAACCTGACCAACCTCACGATCCGCTTTTCCGAGCGCGTGCAGCATGTGGACGCCAGCGATCTGCTGG
>JAYVWQ010000464.1:0-12255 GCA_043785945.1 Akkermansia sp. | reverse complement strand
GGGCTGGCTGGCCAGAGCCAACCGCAACGCCAGCCGTTCTTCTTCCGTGAAGCTCTGCGCCATGCGAAGGATGAACAGCGGAAGGTTGGCTGGGAGTCGCTTGCTCCGCCAGATCTCGGGTAGCAACCCATGCGCCTTCATGTCAGCAAAATTCAGCAACTCGCCCGTGTCCAACTGTGCTGCGAGAGACGGGCTGCCCGCCAGTTTCACGTCATACAGGTCGGCGTTAAATTCCATCTGCCGACACATGACGCCGCTCACTAAACGACCCAGAAGAACAAATACCCAAAAGAAACAGCGCGTCAGCCAGACCCCGGCCCGCATGGCGTAAAAGATGACGGCCAAACCCAGATGCAAGCGTCGGGCCTCCAGACTCCAGCGAACCAAGTGTTCATCCCAAGTGTCTCGCTCATACACGATGCGAAAGAACCAGTCATTGATGGTCTCGATCAGAAAAATGAACCGCATCCCCCCGCGTTGAGAAAAATGACCAAGCTCATGGGCCAGCAGGCCGGCGAAATCGCGGGTGTCGAGCGCAGCAGCCAAAGGAAGCCCAAGTGTCAGCACCACGTCATTCTTCCAGAAGCTAAGGAGGCCGCGCCGAAAGCGTGCCGAAGCGTTCGCCTGACAAGTGATCTCGACGCGGGTGGGAACCGGTGAACCCAAACTGACCGACACTCGGCGAATGAATTCAAAGAGCAACGGCTCTTCTTCTGGAGTCAACGCGAACGTCGGAGCCGATTTCCTCCGACGGGCGAAGATAGGTTTGATTAAGAAAAAGCCCACGACCGCGAGAGCTACAGCGTAAACCTCGGTATCTTTCCGGGCGAGCAGGAACACGCCATAACCCGTCAGAGCAACGATGCCGAAATACAGAATTGGGAGAACCATCACAGCGGCGGCCACGAGCGAGAGCGCGAACTGGTAAGAGAAGGACAATCTGGGCCGCACGATCTGCGTCTCAAATGCGCTGAACAGGGAACCGGAGACATCCGGCCGGATATCCGGCTCAATCGTTGATGTTGCGTGTTCTTCCATGTCGTCCCCGGGCATTGAGAATTGGACCGGCGTTAAACGCGCGGGTCTGCCTCCCCACACTCCCGCTACTTTTGCTGGTTCAGCAACCGCTCGACGATGTTCTCCACGCTTATGCCTTCGGCTTCGGCGCGGTAGTTGACGAGCACGCGGTGGCGCAGGACGGGCACGGCGAGGGCGCGGATGTCGTCGGGCGTGACGTGGGTGCGGCCTTGGAGAAGGGCGCGGGCTTTGCCGCCGAGGACGAGATTCTGCGCGGCGCGCGTGCCTGCGCCCCAGCTCACGAATTGGTTGACGAAGGCCGGTGTGCCGGTCTGTTTGGGGCGCGAGGCGGCGGCGAGTTGCACGGCCATGCGCACCACGTCCTCGGCCACCGGCACCTTGCGCACCACGTCGTGGAAACGCAGCACGTCGTCGCCGGTAAAGATGGGCAAGATGGGCTGGCCGCCGCGCGCGGTGGTCTGCTTGACCACGGCGATCTCATCCTCCTCGGGGAGGTAATCGATCACGACGTTGAACATGAAGCGGTCGAGCTGGGCCTCGGGCAGCGGATAGGTGCCTTCCATCTCGATGGGGTTCTGGGTGGCGAGCACGAAGAAGGGTTCGGGCAGCAAATGCTTCACGCCCGCCGCCGTGACCTGGTGTTCTTGCATCGCTTCGAGCAGGGCGGCCTGGGTCTTGGGCGGGGTGCGGTTGATTTCATCGGCCAGGACCATGTTGGCGAAGATGGGTCCCTTGACGAACTGCATGGAGCGCGCGCCGTTCTCGTCCTGCTGGAGAATTTCCGTGCCGATGATGTCGGCGGGCATGAGGTCGGGCGTGAACTGGATGCGCTGGAACTTGAGATGGAAAATCTGCGCGATGGATTTCACGAGGAGCGTCTTGGCGAGGCCGGGCGCGCCGGTGATGAGGCAGTGCCCGCCTGCCATGAGCGCGATGAGGATCTGCTCGATGACGGCGTGCTGGCCGACGATGACCTTGGCCAACTCGCTCTGAATCTGCGCGCGGCTCTGGGTGATTTGTTCAACCGCGCGCTGCTCGGCGGCGTAAGTGTCAGTGGTGGTTTCCATGTTGTCGTTCTTTGATAGCGAGAAGTTGGGGAATGGCGAGCTTGTCTTGCAAACGGTTGAGATGCGATTTCGTGGCGATGAGCGAGTCGAGATCCATGACTCGCACGTCGCCGAAGGAAAATTTCACCACGATGCTGCGCGCGCGCACCGTATCGTAACCGCCCACGGCGATGATCTCGCTCAATACATCCACGGAGCCCAGGTCAGTCTCCAGATAGAGGTTCTTAAGCCAGGTCACGTTCTCCTCGTTCAACTCCAGGGGCAGGCGTTGAGGCGTGAGCCGATGAACGGGGTGCAGGTCGGCCAGCGTGTCCCGGAGGCGGAACAAATTCTCCGGCGTGAAGGGGCTGCACACGTCGATGTCGCGAGTCACGACGCTCGCGCCGTGGGCGATGGCCGCGTAGGCCCCGACCAGCACGAACTCCAGCCGATGCTGGGTAAGCCGTTCGAGGAGAAGGCGCAGGTCAGACATGTTTCCCCTTCACCGCCTGCTCGATCATCTCCACGGTCTGGAGCGCCTGATCGTGCCAGCGGAGCCGTTGGTCAGGGGTGGCCCGCAGGCTGGATTCAATCAGCGACATGTCGATGCCGAGCGCCGCCGCATTTTCCCACGCCGTCATGGGCTGATCGCGGAGGGCGAGCGGTTCATTGTCATTTGGCGCGGTCATGTCTGCTCAGTGCGTCATCGCGTAGAAAATGATATTGATGCCGAGGGGAAATGCACGCCGTTCCGAGAAGGCGTGGAAAAAATCATCGTTCTCGCCCTCGCGCTCCCAGCCGTCGCCGTTGTCGCAGTTGTGGGTGGCGATGACCATGATGCGCCCCCGGTCGTCGGTGAGGGCGCGGACGTGCATCTCCTCGCTACCCTCACCGTTCTGCGGTTCCCAAGTGATGCCGAAATAGCGACTGCTGGGATTAAGGCTCCAGATGGCCTGCCGGACGTTGGGCGTCTGGAGTTTCTGCTTGGGCACGTTGATGTCGAAGACGGTGTGAAAAACCGGATGCTCCATCGGCAGTTCGGTGAACTCGCGCTCGGGAAAAACTTTCTTCAATTCGCCGGCGAAATTCTCCCACTGCTCGTCGCCCCAGAAATCATCGGCCATGAGGAACCCGCCGTTGAGCAGGTAGTCGCGCAAGATTTTGATCTCGCGGTCGTCGAGGGCCAACCGGCCCGGCTCGACCATGTAAATCCACGGGTAGTTCGACAGATCTTTGCTGCCCAGGCGGAGGAAGCGTCCGTTGGGATCAACGCGGAGCGAAGTCATCTGTTGCAGACGGAACGAGAGGTTCAGGTCGCTGTCGGGAAAATCCGTGACCCAGTTGCCGCGCGACGAACCCTGGTCGCCATTGCGGAAGGCGATGCGACAGAAGGTGAAGGCGTCGTGCTCGAAGCCCGGCGCGTTCGTCCACACCGGCACCTCGGTGCTATGCGAGGCCACTTCGCGCGCGGTGCTCATGGTGTCTTCATCCACCAGCACGCCGCCTTCGGTGTAGTGGCTGCGCCCATCGCCGCCGCCACCGCGCCGACTGCGATACTGGGCAGCAGAGACGAAGGCGAAGACCACGACGGCGAGTCCCGCGAGAAGAAATTTTCGCCCCGAACTCATTTAAGCTGGAGGGACGCGGCGGGAGTTTTGTCAGGCGGAACTTCAGCCTGCACCTGGCGCAGTAGGCGAAGCGCGTCGCGGAAACGGGGGGCGTCCTCAAGGGCTTGGAGCACCTGGCGCTTGGCCTCGGGACTGCGTTCTTTGTGGAGCAGACGAGCGAGGCGATAATGCACTTCGGCGGGATTGGCCGGATCGAGGAGCAGCATGACGCGGTTGGCCCGCACCGCTTCGGCGTCGTAGCCGAGCGCCTCGGCGGATTGCGCAAGCAAACGATGAGGCTGCGCCACGAGCGGGTTGATCGCGAGGGAGCGGAGGGAGTTTTCTCGGACGAGTTTCCAGTCGTCGGCACTAACGCCGAGATTTGCGAGCCGGTTGTAGGCATCCACTGCTTCGCCGTCGAGCGAGGCGAGCTTCTCCAAGGTGGTGCGCTCGGCGTTGGTGTCGCCCAGTTCGCGCTGCACGCGGGCCAGCAAAGCATAGGCACCATCCTCGCCGGTTTGCGTTGGGTAAAGCTCGGTGAGTTTCTGCAAGGGCGGTTGCGCCTGCGACCAGTCCCTGCGCCGCATCGCGTCGATAGCGGTGCGTTGCAACGCCCAGAAGTTGGTCGGACGGGCGGCGAGCCAGTTGGTCGAGCGCAGGTCGGCGGGTTCGGGTTTCTCAAAATCGAGTTCGGGGGCCAATGCCTCGGCCCGGGCGCGGGCAAAGGCGGCGAAATCCGTTTCCAGCTTTTCCATCGGCGCGGTGTGCGTGGCGATGGCCTGGTTGATCTCGATGCCCTGTCCCAGGTCACGCAGGATTTTCTTCAAGGCGTCGAAGCCGAAATTCTTCACGATGAACTCCACGGCCAACTCGGATTCGTAGTAGGCGAACTGAAGGTGCATCGGCGTCTTGGGCGCAAGGAAGGCGCTGCTCAGTTCGCTGATGGGCGTCAGTTCATCGCCAAGAATCATCTCGCGGTAGCGCACCGTCATGCGCTGGCCCCAAGTCGGATTGGCCTGCAACTCCTCGAAGACCGAGATGCCTTCGCTCAACCAGCGCGGCATTTTATTGCGCGTCATCTGAAGGGTGACGACGTGCGTGAACTCGTGCCAGAGCACGGCCTGCCAGTTCGCGGCGTGGGAGGTTTGTGAGGCCGGGCTGTTGGCCGTGATGACCGCGCCGAAGCAGACGCCAAGATAGCCGGGGTTGTCCGGCATCCCGAAAGTGCGAACGCCGAAGTCTTTCTGCTCGGGGAAAATTTCCACCACGGTCGGGCCGGAAAGGGTCGCGCCATACTTGGCCACGACGTTGCTGCGAGCGCGGGAGAGAAGCGCGAGCACCTCCTCACCATAGACGGGGGCTTCATTGGTGGACATGCGGAGGATGAAGTCGGCGTTGGTCAGGGTGGTGAACTTGGCGAGTTTGTCCTTGAGCGTGAGGAGGTTGAACATGGTCACGTCATATTCATCCTGACGACGCGCCTCTTCCGCGATCCGCCAGCCTTCGGACTCGCTGCCCAACCGCAGGAGATCCACGGCCAGTTGGGCCTTGGCCGGGACAAAATTGAGGTCAAAGGCGAGCGCGCGGCGCTGGGCGGCGGCACCTTCGGCGAAGCGGTATTTCTGCGAGAGGTTTTTCCCGATGAGAAAATCGACCTGCGGGTTGGTATGCCAGAAGCGCAGCGCTTTTTCCCGGGCTGTTTTTTCCCCATCGGCGTCGCTGGCCAAATGGCGGAGCACAGCGCGATTGGCCCACGCTTCGGGAGACCAGGGATTTACGGTAAAGGCCCGGACCAGTAATTTGTCCGCCGCCTCGTATTCCTCGCCCGCGATCAAGTGTTCCACGAGCAGCAGCATGGCTCCGACATGATTGGTGTTTTGCTCGAGAACAGCAGCGACGTGTTCCAGCATTTCCTTGCGGTTCCCGGATTGAAAAGCGCGGGCCAGACCGAAGTGCAGGTCCGGGTCGTCCGGGAATTTCTTCAGGCCAACGTTAAACTGCTTGGCGGCCAGATTGAAGTCGTGCTTGTCGAGCGCCAGTTCGCCGAGCGTCAGATAAACCTCGCGATTGTCGGGGTTGGCCTTGCGGGCCGGCTCCAAAATGTTGTCCTGCACCTTGCGGGCGTCGGCCCCGAGCAGCAGCGCCGCCCGCCCGATGGCCAGCAGGCTGGCGGCATCGCGGAAGCGCCAATCGCTGCGCGAAGCAATCAGCGCCTCAATTTGCTGGAGCGCTTCCGCCGCGCGGTTCGTGTCGCCGCTGTAGGGCAGGATTTCATGCGCCAGCAGCCTTAAAGGCACGCTCCACGAGTAACGGTCCAGCGCATTGGAGAGCGTGACGCCTGCTTCCATGTAACGACCGAGGGCAAACTGGGATTTCGCGAGGAGCGAGCGCCATTCCTCCTCGTATTCGCGGTCGGCGATGGCCTGCGCGCAGCCCTCCGCACAGTTGGAATATTGGCCGGAAATGAACTGCTGGCGGGCCGTTCCCAGATCGGCACCGCGCGCGGACCATTCAAGACCCACACAGAAGGCGAGGAGGAGGAAGCAGGCGGGCGGGAAATGCAACCTGCTGGCGCCGGACCGGATTGTGTTCATCACGTCCATCGGTTTTCTCTGACAATGCGCGAGCCGTCGCCGACCTCAAGCTCCAACTGTCCGACCAGACCAGGCATGAGGCAGTTGTCTGGGACATTTTCCAAAATGAGGACACCCACCAAAAGCCGGAGGCGGAAGCTACGAGGTGGGGCATCCGTACTTTCCCCCCATTGCCTAGGGGCTGACCAGCACTCAACATGCAGGTGTTCATCACTTGGCACGGGCCTTGCGAACACGAGCCACGACTGCCCGGCACCTCAGAAGGCCGGGTGGAGAGAGCGGAAACAGATTCAGAAACCCTATGAACAACTTGATCTCGAATTGGGCAAAAAAAGTTGCAGCGAAATTTGCAACGCAGCGGCAACCCGCGTATCGTCGTGAAACCCGACTTTACCCGGACCAAATAATGCAATTGCTATTTTTCGCCGCCATGCTGGCTGCTGACGCCACGTTGGCGGCAACCGCCCCCTCCCTCTACTCGCCCACCGCGACTTCGTATTCCGTCGCGCTGAAGTGGAAAGATCCCAGCACCAGCGAGCGAAGCTGGACAGTCGAGCGGAGCACCACTTCAGGCGGGAATTTCGTGGTGATCGCCACGCTATCCAGCAACAGCACCCGCTACGTGGACAGCCGCGTGATGCCCAACCAAACGTATTATTACCGCGTTGTTTATTTAACAGCCGGCGGCTCACGCAAATATTCCGACACCGAAAAAATAAGAACGAAATCCGACACCACACCCCCCGTGGCGAACCTCACATCCCCCAGCTCAAACAGCCTTGTCACGGGCGAGATGAATTTGGCAGCGACGGTCACGGACCAAGGCGGAGTGGCTTTGGTGAATTTTTACCTGGATGCTGCACTGATCGGTTCCTCTACTAATCCCCCTTACTCTCAAAGCATGAACACCAAGCAGGTGGGGGATGGGACTCATTCGGTCAAAGTTGTGGCGTTTGACATGTTTGGCAACCAAGCCGAATCCCCAAGCGTGACCTTTACCACTGACAACACTCCCCCGTCTGTTCCTTGGCCGACGGTCGAAGCCGCCTCCTTCTCGCAAATCAACCTGACTTGGCCAGCCTCCATCGACGCTGGTACCGCTGGCTTGAGCCACTACAACATCTATCTCAACGGCTCCTTCGTGGATACCAGCAGCAGCCTGGGCTTCTCCCAAAATGGGCTGCTGCCCGAAACCCAATACTGCTTCATGGTCGAAGCGGTGGACGCACTGGGAAATACCTCCGCCGCTTCCGCACCGGTCTGTGTCACCACCCCGGCGCCTCTCGTCTTGGACACCAACGCCCCCACCATACCCACCGGATTGGTCACCACCAGCGCCACCTGCCATCTCGTTAAAATCTCATGGGATGCGGCCTCCGACGCTGGGACCGGCGTGCATCATTATTCGGTCAGGAAAAACGGGGCTGCTTGGCGATTGGTTTCGGCCCCAGCCACCTTTGTCTTGGACACCGAAGTGGCGGGTGAAACGACCTACTCTTACTCAGTGAACGCAGCGGACTTTGTGGACAATGAGTCGTCTTATTGCTCCCGGTTGATCGTAACCACGCCAGCCTGCCCAGACACCACGACCCCATCCACACCGATGGGGCTGGCTAGTCTCCTGACGGATTGTCATACCGTCGGTTTGTCTTGGATCGCCTCAGCAGACGAGGGCGGCGCGGGTTTGAAAGGCTACAACCTTTATCGGAATGGCTCCTTCTTAAAGCAGATTTTGGCACCAGCCACGACGGTTGCAGACGAAACTCTGGTGGAAACGAACACTTACAGTTTTGCGATTTCAGCCGTGGACTTTTCAGGAAACGAATCGCTTTTTTCAACCACGGTCCCCTTCACCACTCCCATGTGTCCCGATCTGACAGCCCCGTCGCTGGTCACAAACTTAGTCGCAGTACCGTCGGGATGCACCACGGTGGTGGTTAGTTGGAACACTTCGACTGATACCGGGGGATCCGGGCTATTGGGCTATAAACTTTACCGCGATGGCCTGCTCCTGAAAACCGTGGCGGCACCGACGACCAACATTACGGACACGAGCGTGCCGGCTTCGACCACTTGCACCTATGCTGTGGTTTCCCTCGACAACGCGGGCAATTCATCCTTGCCCAGTCCAGCCATCGCGGCCACGACCCCCGCCTGCCCCGATACCGCTCCGCCGACTGTGCCAGGCTCGGTGACTGCCACGGCGACTAGTTGCGGGCGAATTGAACTCGCATGGTTGGCATCTTCGGATGCCGCGTCGGGATTGAAAAATTACCGGATTTATCGCAATGGCCAGTTGATCCAGACGCTTCCCCCCTCAGTCGTGACCTACAGCGACACGGCTGTGAGCGCGACCACTTCATATACCTACGCCGTGGCTGCCTATGATAACTCCGACAACTCTGCCATCAGCGCTGGAGTGAGCGTCGCCGTGCCGGCCTGCCCCGACACCACTCCTCCGACCGTGCCCGGTGGCGTGACCGCCATCGCCACCAACTGCGGGCGGGTGGAAATCACTTGGACGCCCGCTTCCGACACGGGTTCAGGATTGAGAGACTACCGAATTTATCGGAATGGCCAGTCGATCCAGACTGTTTCCGCCGCCGCCAATGCCTACAGCGACACTGCGGTGAGCGCCACGACTTCGTACACGTATGCCGTAGTCGCATATGATAACGCCAACAACTCCGCCACCAGTGCCGGCGTAAGCGTCACCACCCCGGCCTGCCCGGTCATCATTCAGCCACCAGATTTGCAGGGCCGTTTCGTAGCTGTAACGAATATTGGCACGACTGACGCCGAATACGCCATGTCCGTGGCGATGGATAAGAACGGCAATTCCTTCATCGGCGGCAGCGCGGCCGGAGCTCCTTTCCTGTGCAAATTATCTCCCACCAAAGAAGCCATCTGGTCCCTGGGCCTGGCCAATGCGGGCAGCATCCAGTCCGTCGCCGTCGATGCGCAGGGCGATGTCATCTTCACAGGTTACTTCTACGCCACCGTGAATTTCGGGGGCGGAGCGATATCAAGCGTGGGTGGGTTTGACATCTTCGTCGTCAAATACAGTTCGGATGGGCGTTTTGTCTGGGCTAAGAGATTTGGCAGCAGTAACGCGGCTGAATGGGCGGGGGAAGAAGCCGGTTTGGGCATTGCCGTGGATTCCAAAGGCAACATCGGAGTTTCGGGCGGCTACTTCGGCGGGGCGGACTTCGGCACCCAGATTTTGGGCCGGCCGGGCGTCAAGGAAGGGTTCCTCCTACTGCTCAATCCCCAAGGCACGCTCCTCTGGGTCAATACCATTAGCAACAGCACCCCCGCGTCCGTGGCCTTTGACCCTCAAGACAACTTGATCGTCGGCGGAAACTTCAGCGGTTCGGTCAACATGGGGGGCAGCACACTCACGAGCGCGGGGAGCTTCGACATTTTCCTCGCCAAATTTAGTCCGACGGGCCGACACCTGTGGTCCAAGCGCACGGGTGGCTTCAGCTACGACACGATCAATGCGCTAACCGTGGATTCAGCGGGCGATGTAGTGGCCACCGGCACCTACCGGCTGCAAGCGAACTTCGATGGCCTCGTTTATGCCGGCTTAGGCAGCGAAGATGTCTTCATTGGCAAATTCGACGGTGCCACTGGCGCGCAACGGTGGATCAAAACCTTCGGCAGTGAATACTCCGAATACGGCTATGGCGTCGCCACCGATGCGGCCCGCAACATCACAGTGGTAGGACGTTTCGGGGGACCGATTGATTTCGGCGGCGGTCTGGTCACCGGCGCCCCAGGAAACAACGTCTTTGTCGTAAAGCTTTCCCCGGGCGGCTCGCATATCTGGTCCCAAGCCATCGGGAGCGGACGCGAGGATGCGCGGGGCGTAGTCACGGATGCGAGGAACCACATCCACATTGCAGGCCGGTTTTCCTTCACGGTGGACTTTGGCGGCGGCCGCGTTACCTCCACCGGCGGCACCATCTATCCGGACATTTTTCTGCTCGAATTGGAACCCTGAGCCTCGGCGGTTATGGAGCCAAGCCCGCGCCTTGTCCGCGCGGGCTTTTTTTATTGATTGGAAGTTTGTTCTTGCCCCATTCGCGCCGGTGGTCTTTGAAGAGCGCGTGCCGTCATTCGCAAATGCCTTATGAAAGATCATCCCCTCCGCACCACCGTCATTGGCAGCCATCCTTTCCCGGCCTGGCTGGAACACGCCTGCGAAAACTTGGGCCGCTTCGGCGAGGCTGACCGCGCCGAACTAGTCGATGATGCCGTGGCGACAGCCGTACGCGACCAGGTTGAGGCCGGACTGGATGTGATCACCGATGGCGAACAGACGCGGCTGGATTTCAACCTCTCCTTCTACGGCTTCATCGAGGGCATTGAACTCGAGTCCGCCCCGCCCCGCCGCTTCGGCCCGCCCGCCCACGACCAGCGGGGCAAGCACAAGATCATCGGCGAGTTATGCGCCCCACGCGGCCTCGGCACGGTGGAGGACTTTCAACGGCTGCAACGCCTTTCCAAACCGGCGATAAGCGTTGGACCGTCGGCTGTCGCTCTGAAGGCCAGCGTGCCGGGACCTTACACCCTGAGCGGACGGCTTCTGCCCAATGCTCAATACCCCGACCGTTACACCCTGACCGAAGCTCTGCTGCCCCTGGTGCGCCGGGAACTCGAATCCCTCGTCGCCGCCGGCTGCCGCGAGATCACCGTCGATGAACCCTCCATGAGCTGCTACGCACACCGTGAGGACCCAAAACGTTTCGTGGATATTTTCAACCGCACCGTCGAAGCCGTGGCCGGGCAATGCCGCCTTTCCACTCACCTTTGCTTTGGCAATTACAAAGGCCGGGCCATCGGTCCGCGCCGCTATGCGCCCATGTTCCCCGCTTTCCTCGAAATGGCCGTGGATGAAATCCATGTTGAGATGGCCAGCCGTGAATTTGCCGAACTGGATTTGATTGGCTCCATCGCCGAGCGAAAAGACGTGGCCGTCGGGATCATCGACGTGAAGAGCTACTACATCGAAACCGTGACGGACGTGGCCGACCGCGTGCGGGCCTGCCTCAAATGGGCTGCACCGGACCGACTTTCGTTCGCGCCCGATTGCGGCCTGAGCCAGACCGCCCGCTGGGCCGCGCGGCTGAAGTTGAAGAACATGTGCGAGGGTGTGAAGCAAGTGCGAGCCAAGTGGTGCGCTGGCCCATAGCACTTCCCTAAGTCGGAACGATTCAGCAGCCACGGAAGAAACACCGATGAAACACGGATGGGAACCAAGCGTCCGTGCCTTCCGACCCGGCTGGAAGCGCCCCCCTTATGGTGGGGCGGACTCGGAAGCCAATTTCCCACGCCCCACCTTCTGCTCCGTGTTTCCTCCGTGGCTCAACTGCATGGTCCCGGCTCAGAGCCGGTCGGAAAATCCGCTGACGGAGCGCGCCCGGCTGCCGCCCCCACCATGACCAACTCGCCCGCGTTCGATTCAGCACGCCAATTGAACAGCGCCTTCCCGGAAACAGGCGGATGGAACCGCAGATGGCACCTTCAGGTTCATCCGCCCAGGACTGCCGCACTTGGAAATCTGGAAAGGAAATTCCGGAACGCAGGAGAGGCCGAGTTCTGCCCCGCGAAGCGAAGCCGTGAACAGCAAAAACCCCGTCCCAATCGGGACGGGGTCGGGTGAATTCCAATCGGAATTAGATCGAGTGGCCGGTGATGGTGCAGGTCGCCTTGACCGCGACGGTCTTCAAGTCGTAGGTGCCAGCCGCCGGGCAAGCCGGTTTCTCGCGGATGTAGAGCGTGTCACCAAACAGGTCGCCGTCCGCCACGACGGTGGTGTTGACCTTCTTGTTTTCGAGGGCAAAAGTCACCTTGGCACCTTCGATTTGCTTGAGGTTCGCGATGCAAGCGCTCTTCTGGGAGGCTTCGCGGGCCTTGATGAAGTTCGGGATGGCGATAGCGGCGAGCAGGCCGATAATCGCAACC
>JAYVWQ010000463.1:0-12839 GCA_043785945.1 Akkermansia sp. | reverse complement strand
CGGGCCTTGTCGCAGGTGAGTCCGCTGAGGACGAGCAGATCACTCTTGAAATCAGCGAGCGGTTGCAGCGTCGAGGGCAGGGCATAGTCCGCGCCCACTTCTTTTGGAGTCCATTCGGCCATGTTGATGCCGTTGGGGACGTAGAGAAAGGCGAGCCGCGTGGGGAAAGCCTTCTTGGCGGCGGTTTCGCCGAGCCCGGCCAGAGCCTTCACCGGCAGCATGGCTTCCAGCACGGGAAGTGCGACAGCGGTGCCGACTCCCTTGAGAAAGGTGCGGCGCGGTAGTTGCCATTTTCTATCCATAAGTTCTCTCTCGACGAAGCGCGTCGGCTGATTGTTCAAACGATGACCATCAAGCCCCGTTTGGCCGACGCCTCAGATGCCCAGACCCGCCAGCGTGTTCGCGAGATGGTTCACGAGTTGAATGACCTTGGGGTGGCTGTCCTCGAAATCCTGCACGGAATGGCGCAGGCGCTCCACGTCGTCCTGCACGGTCTGGACTTCCGCCGCTTCGCCGGGCAGGTCGAACCGTTCGCCGGGTGGCAATTGTGCTGTCTCGGCGCGCAGCTGCGTGAGCAGCGCGAGCAGTTCTTGGCGGGTGGCGGGAGCCAGGGTTTCCGAGGCGTGCAGCCGCGCCTCAATCTGCCGGATGGTTTCTTCGATCATAATATCAGCCTTTCAATTGGTTTTCCTTGCTGCGGAACAGCACGTTGAACGTCGTCATCGAACCGTAGCACTTGCTGATGTATTGCTGCATGTCAATTTTCTCCGCCTCGCCCAGCTGGTCGTGCGCGTTAATTTTCTGCTCCAGCACGCGCAGGTTGTTTCTCATTATGACAATTTTGTTCGCCAGAAAAATCCATCCCTTGATAAACAATTGGGCCAATGACAAAGACGACAGATATTGCGGCACCCGGAAAGAAGGTCTGCTTTTCTTACGTTCGCTTTTCATCGTCCAGGCAAGGCTAGCATATGAGGCCGGGACGATTTTCCCATTTCGGTCTTTCTTGAATTGCTTGGGCGTAAATTCGCGTTCCAACTGGTAATCGGCTGTGTGCTTGGTCTCCCATTCGCCTGTGCCGGGATTCGTGTGTACTTCGCGGGCGCGCAACGGGATCAACTCCGCACATTCCAGACCGTTGCCCACCAGTGCTCGCGCTCGTGATGGGCTTCACGGGTTTTCATCGCGCGATACGTGTTAGCCGGTGTGCCGGAGATGGCTGCCAGGCCCCGCCTCAACAACTCCGCCGGAATGAGCAGCGATTCTTTGTGTGGAAAGGTGTTTCCGTCGCGGACGGCTTCGCCGATTGAACCTTTGCCCAGGTGGAAGGCCCAGATGTGTGAGTTGGTTTCACTCATGGATGGTCTATTCGCTTTTTCCCTCCGCAGGAGTTTTCGATGGTCTGCGGGCAGGCTGCCGGGAGAGCGGGCGGCGGTGAATCAAGTCAAAACAGGGGTTGAGTCCGAGCTATCCCGCTGTTTTGAACGAAGGCCCATCGTCGTTAATTATTATGAGCGGCCCGGCAAATTCTTCTTGGCAACTTTTCCCTCCGCCCGTACCAAGACGCCGCTCTTTGGAAGACTCCCGCTTCGGCGGGACAATGTCGCAGTCCAGCGTCAGGGAACCCGGTTCAAGTCCGGGACGGTTACGCCACTGTCAGGGGATACAAGCTCCAATCTGCTCGCGCTCGCGCGGGCGACTACAGCCACTGGTTCGCAAGAATCGGGAAGGCCGGAGTAAGGTCAGGCCCCAAGTCAGGATACCGGTTGGATTGTGCTCGTCGTGATTCGTTCTAGCAGCGCGGGGGGCGCGGCTTGGGCGGATCAACTTCTCCGTCGAAGAGAAGGATGAGGCCAGCCCCGTACGCCTGTCGCGCGCGGGATTCGTGATGCCTTCATTCCGTTTTGACGTGGGATGGAGGCTTTTTGTTTTCGGGCGGCGCGTTTTTTAACGCCGCTCGTCGAAACACTTCCGCCCTCATCTCCCGCTCTGGTCTCGCAGTTCAAACGTCCGTGGACTTTTTGGTCCCCGGAAGAAAACTCAGATCAGAAAAATGAAAAAGACCCGTCTGTTCGCGCTGGTTGCTGCCAGCGCCTTGTCCATCACCCTTAACACCGCCTTTGCCGATGATAATTTCGCAAAGTCGGTCGTGAGCTACAGTCCCGGCACCGGCGCGTCCGCCGGTTACACCAACCCGGCCACCGCCCTCGGTGCGCCATCGCAAATCAATCCCTACACCGAGGCGGTCGATCCGTTTGACCCGCCCTACGGCACGGCGCAAATCGTCTCCCTCGGCGCGGGCGGCGCGCTCACCATCAAGTTCGATGACTCCGTTCACAACCGCAGTCGCAACCCGTTCGGGATCGACTTCATCGTCTTCGGCAACAGCGGATTCATCATCACCAACGACTACGACCTGGTGAACTACGACTGGATTGGCACGCCCGCCACGGATGGCTCGCTCTTCGCGAACAACACCGGCGCGACGCGCGTCTCGGTCAGTCGCGATGGGAAGAAATTCTACGTGCTGAATCCGGCGGCGACGGCGGACGGGCTGTTCCCCACCGACGGCGTGGGCGACCCGGCGGTGCCGGTGAACCCGGCGCTCACGGCGGCGGATTTCCCCGGAGCCACGCTGGCGGACATGCGCGCGCTCTATCAAGGTTCGGCCGGCGGCACGGGCTACGACATCTCGACGGCTCGCGATGAAAAGGGTCGCCGCGTGAGCCTCTCCTCGATCAAATACGTCCGCATCGAAGTGATCAGCGGCAAGGCTGAGATTGATGCGTTCAGCGCCGTGCGCGCCCTCAAGAAAGATTAACGGATGCGCCGTGGTTGGAGCATCTCAGTCATCCTCGTCATGGTCGCCGCGTCCCTCGTGGAGGCGGCGACCTTCTCGGAGAACTTTGCCAGCGACCCACGTGCGCGGGGCTGGAAAGTTTTCGGCGACACGAATCTCTTCCGGTGGAATGTGATGAACCAGAACCTCGAAATGACCTGGGACTCGTCGCGCACGAACAGTTATTTTCATCGGCCGCTTGGCACCATTGTTTCTACCGGCGATAACTTCTCCATCGCGTTTGATTTGCGTGTGAGCGACATCGCCATCGGCACGAGCAGCAACAAGCCCTACACCTTTCAACTCGCACTGGGCTTTCTAAATTACAGCAGCGCGACCAACTCAAACTACTTTCGCGGCACCGGGCAGAGCAGCACCTACGGCGTGCGCAACACCGTCGAGTTTGACTACTTTCCCGACTCGGGTTTCGGCGCGACCTTCGCGCCCACCATGATTGCCTCCAATCCCATCGTGGCCTTCAGCGATAATCATCCGCTCGTGCTCACGACGAATGATCTGTTCCACATCGCCATGAGCTATACGGCGAGCAACCGCACGCTCCGCACGGTGGCCACGCGCAACGGCGCTCCCTTCGGCAAACCGCCGTTGAACGCGCTCGACGACCTCGCCCTCAGCGCGACGCCCGCGTTCAAGGACTTCCGCGTGGACTCGCTGGCTGTGATCAACTGGAGTGACTTGGTGCAGGCCGGTTCACCACAGTATTGGGGTTCCATTCTGGCGCACGGCACGGTGGATAATTTTGTCGTCACCGTGCCCGACCCGCCGGTGAGTAATTTCACCGGCACAAAATCCAACGCCACCTGGCGCGCGACCTTCGGCACACAGGTGAATTGGTTTTACGCGCTGGAACGCTCCGCAGATTTCGCCACCTGGAGCGTGACCTCGCCGACGAACAGCGGCACCGGCGGTACGCTCGTGCTGCAAGACACAAACGCAGCGGCCAGCGCGTTCTATCGCGTGAAGGCGATGAAGCCGTGAAACGGCCAATCACGAATGACGAATGGCGAAGCACGAAGGCCGGGCAGGTTCGTCATTCGCCATTCGTCATTCGTCATTCCGCGTTCACGCTTATCGAGCTGCTCGTCGTCATCGCCATCATCGCGATGCTCGCGGCCCTGCTGCTGCCCGCGCTGACCGGCAGCAAGGTGACGGCGCAACGCATCCAGTGTGTGAGCAACCTGCGGCAGCTCGGTCTGGCCGCGCAGATGTACTTCGACGACCGGGAGGGCGAGACGTTTCCCTACGTGCTGTTCCCGACGAACAACGGCGTGGTCTATTGGTTCGGCTGGCTCGGGAACGGGGCCGAGGGCCAGCGTGGGTTCGATGCGAAGCAGGGTCCGCTCTACGAATACGCGCAGGGACTGGGCGTGGAAATTTGCCCATCGCTCAACTACGCGAGCGGCCATTTCAAACTGAAAGCCAAGGGCGCAGCGTATGGCTACGGATACAATCACCATCTGGCCCCGGACGGAAAACCACCGGTCCGAGTGGAGCGGATCAAAGACCCATCGCAGACGGTGCTCTTCGCCGACGCTGCGCAGATCAATGACTTCCAGGCACCGGCCGCGCCGGACAATCCGTTGCTCGAAGAATTTTATTACGTCGATGCGGCGGAGAGTTCGGCCAGCTATCCCAATGCGCACTTCCGTCATCGCCAGCGGGCCAACGTGATTTTTCTCGATGGCCATGTGGACACGGAACAGTCGGTAACGGGTTCGATTGACGACCGCATTCCGTCGGAGTGGGTGGGACGGTTGCGCCCGGAGATTCTGCGCATCGATCCGTGAACGTGCCCCGGCCTCCTGCCGGGTTCCTCGGGTCATCGCGTACCACGACCCGGCAAGATGCCGGGGGCACGTTCTTAACTCTCAACTTTCAACTCTCAACCTCCCCATGCCATCGTCACCGCGTGCGTCAACGGTTGGATCAAGTTCTCGTCGAGCGCGGCCTCAGTGAAAGCCGCGAGAAGGCCAAGCGCGCCGTCATGGCCGGGCAGGTGCGCGTGAACGGGCAGGTCGCGGCCAAGGCGAGCGATGCGATCAAAGAGTCGGATCAAATCGAGTTGATGGGCGCGGAGAAATTTGTCAGTCGGGGTGGGCACAAGCTGGAACATGCGCTGGAACATTTTCAGATCGTCGTCACCGGCCTGACCGCGCTGGACCTCGGCGCTTCGACAGGCGGCTTCACGGACTGCCTGTTGCAGCGCGGCGTTGCGAAAGTTTTCGCCGTCGATGTAGGGCAGGGGCAGCTCGCATGGAAGTTGCGCCAGGACCCGCGCGTGGTGGTGATGGAACAGGTCAACGCGCGCACGCTCACGGCGTCCCAGGTGGAAGCGGTCGCGCTGCGACCGCAGTCCGCAATCGACTCGCCTCGCAGCGCGAGGCCAGCCACCTTCCTCGCCGATCTCGTGGTCATCGACTGTTCGTTCATCTCGTTGCGCAAGATTTTGCCGGCGGCGATTGCAATGGTGCGGCCCTTGGGTAAGGTTGTCGCGCTCATCAAGCCGCAGTTCGAGGCCGGCAAGGAAGAGGCCGACCGGGGCGCGGGCGTGATTCGCGATCCGGCTGTGCACGCACGGGTGCTGGATGAACTGGAGCGGTTCGTGGCGGAAATGACGGACGTGGTCTGGCGGGGCGTGGTGGAGTCACCGCTGCTCGGCCCGGCGGGCAACAAAGAATTTCTCGTTTTGATTGAAAAGCGTGGGTGACAAAATCGGCAGCGTCGGGCTGCTCGCCAATTCGGGCAAAGTTTCGAGCCGCGCGCTGGTGCAAAGCGCGGCACGACTCATTCAGCGCAGCGGGCGCAAGCTCTTCTGCGATGCCGCCACCGCGCAACTCGCCGGATTAAAATGCCCGGCCCTCCCTGATGCCGCCACCCTCGCCGCGAAAGTTGATCTCCTCCTCGTCTTCGGTGGCGACGGCACCATGCTCCGCGCCGCGCGCGAGGTGGCCGGTTCGCAAACTCCGGTGCTGGGGGTGAAGGTGGGCGGGCTGGGATTCCTCACCGCCGTGCAGTCACACCAGCTCCCCGCCGCGCTGAAACAAATCTGGGCGGGTGAATACTTGATCGAAGCCCGTCCGCTCATCCAAGCCACGGGGCGGGCGCAGGGTAAAAACATTTCCGAACTGGCGCTCAATGATTTCGTGGTCAGTCGGGGCGCGACCACGCGTTTGATCGAACTGGCCGTGACGGTGGACGGCGAGGAACTGACCCGCTACCGCTGCGACGGATTGATTATCAGTTCGCCCACCGGCTCCACGGCCTACTCGCTGGCGGCGGGCGGGGCCATCGTCAGCCCCGGCGCGGAAGTGCTCACGCTCACGCCCATCTGCCCGCACACGCTCTCGAATCGTTCGGTGATTGTGGCGCTTGATTCCATCGTGCAGGTCACGGTGGTGAGCGAGCGCGTGGACACGATGCTCACGGCGGACGGCCAGGTGCAGATGCCGCTGAACACGGGCGACTTCATCCAGATTCGCAAAAGCAAATCTGCGGTGCGCCTGCTGCGGCTGCGGGGCAGTTCCTTCTACAAAACGCTCCGCCAGAAACTGCACTGGAGCGGATCGAACATTTAATTTCGATGGTAAAACTCAAAGACATCGCGGTGCGGGCGGGCGTTTCCATCATGACCGTCTCGAAGGCGCTGCGCGAATCGAAGGATGTGGCCCCGGAGACGCGCCTTCGCTTGCGCAAGCTGGCCGAGGAAATGGGCTACGTGCCCGACCTCTCGGCGCGGATGCTGCGCACGGGCAAGACGAAACTTTTCGGCCTGATCATCTCGGCGGCGACCAATCCCATCTACGCGCGCATCATGATGGCGCTGGAGGAACGGGCCTACGAGATGGGTTACGATTTGCTCTTCGCCCATTCGCTCAATCAGCCCGGCCGCGAGGAGGCGTGCATCCGGCGATTTCTCACGCGGCGCGTGGATGGACTGTTCATCACGCCCGTCTATCGGCTCTCGCCCCGCGCCACGGCCTACGAGGAAATTCGTCGGCTGAAAATTCCGACCGTGATCCTTGGGCAGCGCGGTTTGTTTTGCAGTGACTTTGCCAATGTCGAGTCCGACGACCTCGCCGCGAGTTACGCGGTCACCAAGCACCTCATCGACCTCGGCCACAAACGCATCGCCTACTTCACCGGTCCGCCCGTGTCGCCGTCGGCACAGGAACGCTACGAAGGTTATCGCCGCGCCCTGCGCGAGGCGCAGATTGAGCCGGACGACCGGTTGGTGTTCAACGCCGGTGGCACCATCGAGGAGGGCGAGAAGGCGGCCTTGCAGATGTTGAACGAGAACCCCAAGGCCACGGCCGTGCAGGCGGTGAATGATCTTGTGGCCATCGGCGCGGCGGATGTGCTGCTCAACCAGGGCATCCGCATCCCGGAGGAAATTTCCGTGGCCGGCTTCGGCAACATTTTGGTCAGCGAATACTTTCGCGTCCCGCTCACCACCGTGCGCCAGCCCAAGCTCCGGCTCGGCTACGCCGCGATGGACTTGATGCAGTCGCTCCTCGAAGGCGGTGCGCCGGAAAGTAAACGGCTCCGCGCGGAAGTGATCGTCCGCGCCAGTACAGTTTCCCCGGTTGGCAAGACTCCTGCGTAAGCGGGAGAATGAATGAAACAAGCTCCTCGATCCGCCGGGTTGTCTTAATCATTGCCATACTGCTGACCGGAATTGGGGCAGTATGGGGTTGGAACGCGGTGAACCGGTGGAACAAGGATCGTTCCGTCCGCGCCTTCAACGCGGAGGTGGACAACCTCTTCGAGGCCTTCCACCAGTATAAAACTTACGTCGGCAGTTATCCCAGCGGCAACAGCACCGAGATCGCCAAGGCGCTGCTCGAAGGTCAGAACCCCAAGAAGATCATCATCATCGCGGTCAAGAAGGCGGAGGTGAACGCCAAGGGCGAGATTGTCGATCCGTGGGGCACGCCGCTGAAAATCTATTTCGCCAACAACGAAGTGCTCATTCGTTCCGCCGGTCCGAACAAGCAGTTCGACGACAGCAAGTCAGGACTCATCGACGACTACTATCGTTCGGACTAGAAACCATTTTCCCTGTGCGATCCCAAACCCAACCACCCCTGCTGATTATGAGAGACGCTTCCACGCCATCACAAACATCCCGTTCCCGCGAAAAGCCTGCGGCCAAATCCACCTCGGGTCCGATGCTGCTTGCAGCCCACTGGGCCAAGCAGTCGGCGGAGTCGGTGCGAATCCAGATAACAGCGGTGAACAGAGAGCTGCCACTGCGTCCGTTTCACTCCGGGTCAGCGTACAAACCGAGTAAATAAGCCGTCCGCCGGGCTTCACACTCGCGGCGGCGTGGAGAATCAGCCGCTGCTGCACCACGCTCAGTTCGCGCACGTCCTCCATCGTCGTCGTCCATCGCGTGTGCGGATTCCGCTGCCAGGTTCCCACTCCGCTGCACGGGGCGTCGATGAGCACTCCGTCAAATTTTCCCTTGGTCGGCAGCTTCGTACCGCCTTCCCAGACCGCGCCGCGATAGTTGAAGACCTTGGCCCGCGCGGTGCGCTGCTTCAGCTTCTGGAGCCGTCGCTCGGAACGGTCGCTTGCCCAGATCAATCCCTTGTTCCCCATTAGGTCGGAGAGATGCAGCGTCTTGCCGCCTTCGCCCGCGCAGGCGTCCCACCAGGTTTCACCCGGCTGCGGCGCGCAAAATAATCCGACCAGTTGCGAGGCCACATCCTGCACCTCGAATTCGCCGGCCTGAAACTCCGGCGTGCGGAACAAATCTTCGCGGCCGTCGTACTCCAGCGCATCGTCGAGGATGCCGCCGCCGCGCGGGCCGGCCCCGAGTCGTTGCGCGAGGTCGGCCCCGGTGCCGCGCTTGGCGCGCAGCCACATGGTGGGTTTTGATTGCAGCGCGCAGAGCCATTCGCGCGTCACGGTCAGTTCATCGTGAATCCACGCGGGCACGGCGCGCTGAAGTTCCTCAGTGGAGAAGGAGCCGGGGTCGGCGCTGAAACGAAAGTCGAGTTCGCGCGCTGCCGCCACCTGCCGCATCAGGTGCATGTCTTCGTGCAGCCAGGCCTTCCAGCGGAAGTAGGTGAAAACGAGTTCGGCGACGAGACCGGTCTCGGAGCGCGGCAGGCGCGAGACTTTTAATTCCTGGCGCAGCATCGCGTCAGCGGGATGCTGCGCGTCGCAGAGCTTGATGATGCCGGCGGCGGTGCGCTCGGCATTTTCTTTTTCCATTACGTTCACGGCGCATGATTGAACGAAACGCCCCGCCACGCCATTGAATCCTTGCGCTAGCTGGGGCGCGTCGCTCCGCGCGCGCCGCCGGATCGGAAAGACGCCCGTGCAGAAGCAGAAACTTTGGCGGCACGAATTGCTCATCCCGATGATCTCTGTCACTCCCTCGCCCCGGCGCGCGCGGAGCGACGCGCCCCACCACCAAAGCAGTGAGCGGCTTTTCACCGACAGTCAGCGGTCTTGCCGTCCGCCCGTCTGCCTGTTAAATCCCCGCCCATGAACACATTCTCTCGACTGTCTCTCGGCGTCGTTTGCGCCGTGACTCTCGCTGCCTTCACGGGTTGCACGACTCACTCCACCGGCACCGGGGCCAGCTTCAAGGGGCCGGTGGGCCTCCAGCTTTACAGCCTGCGCGCGGATTTCAAAAAAGATGTGCCGGGCACGATGGCCAAGGTCCACGGCGACGGCATCAAATACGTGGAGACGGCCAGCACCTATGGGATGGAGCCGGACAAGTTTCTCGCCCTGCTGGATGCGAATGGTTTGAAAGCCGTGAGCGGGCATTTCAACTACGACTATTACCGGACCAACGCCGAAGCCGTCGCGCATGAGGCCCAGGCGCTGGGCTTGAAGTATGCCGGTTGCGCGTGGATTCCGCACACTGATCCGTTCGATGAAAAGCAGGCGCGCGCTGCCGCCGCTGTGTTCAATCACGCGGGCGAGGTCATGGCCGCGCACGGCATCAAGTTTTTCTACCATACGCACGGCTATGAGTTTCAGCCTTACAAAGACGGCACGCTTTTCGACCTGCTGATGAAGGAGACCAACCCCAAGCTCGTGAGCTACGAGATGGATGTCTTCTGGATCATCCATCCAGGTCAGGACCCGGTGAAGCTGCTGGGCAAGTACGGCAGCCGTTTCGAACTCATGCACCTCAAGGACATGAAGGCGGGCACTCCGCACGATCTGACGGGCCACACCAGCGACTTGAACAATGATGTGCAACTTGGCACCGGCATCATGGACTGGCCGGCCATTCTCGGTGCGGCGAAGAAGGCGGGCGTGAAGTGGTATTTCATCGAGGATGAATCGGATGCCGCCGCGCAGCACATCCCCGGCAGCTTGAAGTATCTCGAGGGCGTGAAGTTTTAGGCAAGCTGGCTATGGCTTTGTGAATAACTATCCCAGCCTATGAACACCAACCCGTTTGAAACCATCACCTCCGTTTTCGGAGGAGGCGTCTTCGCGCTAATTATTCTTTGCGCGCTCTACGTCCTGTCGGCTGTGGTCGCGATGTTCTGGCTCCTGTTCCCCGTAATTACCTACTACCAGATGCAGGCCATGCAGAAGCAGACCGCGCAGACCAACAAACTCCTAGCCGAGTTGCTGGACGCCAAAGAGGAAGACGGAGTAAACCCCTTCGTCCGCCGCGCCGAGCGGCTGGCTGAATCGAAACGCTGACCCGACGGCATAAAAGCGGCATCAGGTTTAAGCACCCATGAAACCCTCAACAAAAGCACAGAAAACCACCATCTTGACACGGTAGGGGTCATTGTGACCGTTTTAGTTCCGCCTTCCGCCAGGCGCGCTCGCGCCGTTTCGTTTCCGTGCGCAACAGTTCTTCCGCCGACCAACCGCGCGCTTGCGCGGCTGCGGCCAGGGCGAAGAGCTGCTGCGCCAGTTTTGGCTTGGAAATTTTCCGGGCGGTCTTGTTTTCCGCAAGCAGCTTGGCCTTGCGCGCTTTCTTCACCAGCTTCTCGGCGCGCAGCAGGGCAGGGAGGTGTTTCGGAATTCCGTCCAAGGCGGACGGGCGCTCGTGCTTGGTGCCCTGCTTCTCGACGCGTTTGATTTGCTCCCAGTTGGCCCAGACTTGATCCACGTTTTTCACCTTCACATCGCCGAAGACATGCGGGTGACGGCGGATCAACTTGTCCGTGATGGTTCGCGCCACCTGCTCGAAGTCGAACGCGCCGCGCTCGCCCGCGAGCTGGCAGTGGAAGACGACTTGTAGTAACAGGTCGCCCAGTTCTTCCGTCATCTCGTGGTCGTCGCCCGCCTCGATGGCATCGAGCAGTTCATATACTTCCTCCACGGCGTGGAAACGCAGCGTCTGGTGATCTTGTTCCCGATCCCATGGGCAGCCCGTGGGTGAACGGAGCCGCGCCATGACGGCGAGCAGATCGTTGATGGCGGGAGTTTTCTTCTTCACAAAATCACCAGGTCGTCGCGATGCACAACCTCGCCGCGCCCAAGTTTCTTGGCCGCGATGTCCTTCGCGCTGAAGGCCGCCATGCCGCGCGCGAATTCCCCGCCGTCTTCGCCGCAGATGCTCACGATCTCGCCCGCTGCGAAGTCGCCCTCGCAGCGCGTCACGCCCGGCGGGAGGAGGCTGCGGCCGTTTTCGATCAGGGCTTGCCGCGCCCCCGCATCAACGAAGACGGTGCCGCGCGGATGATGAAAGAACGCGATCCAGCGTTTGCGCCCGCGCAGCTTGCCGGGCTTGGGCAGGAAGAGCGTGCCTGCGTCCGCGCCGCGCATGATGTCGTCGAGCACGGTCTGGCTGCGGCCCGGCGCGATGACCAGCGGGATGCCGGTGCGCAGGACAATTTTCGCGGCTTGAATCTTCGACTTCATGCCGCCCACCGCCGTGGCGCTCGTGGTCCCACCGGCCAGGGCTTCAATCTGGCCGTCAATGGATTCGATCACGGACAGCTTGCGTTCGTCGGGCCGGCCGAAATTTTCCATCACGCCATCAACGCTGGTGAGGATGACGAGCAATTCTGCCGGGAGCAGCGCGGCCACGAGGGCGGAGAGTTTGTCGTTGTCGCCGAACTTCAGCTCGGTGGTCGAGACGGCGTCGTTCTCATTGATGATGGGGATGACGCCGCGCCGCAGCAGGGTGAGCAACGTGTTGCGCGCGTTGCGATGCCGTTGTTCGTCCTGCAAGTCCGCGTGGGTGAGCAGCACCTGCGCGACATGCAGACCGTGCGGGGCAAAAAGTTTTTCGTAGGCGGCCATGAGCCGCGACTGGCCGACGGCCGCGCAAGCCTGTTGTTCGGCCACGGAGCCGGGACGCGTCTCGTAGCCGAGCACGCCCATGCCCGCGCCGACCGCGCCGGACGTGACGACCACGACCTCGCGCCCGGCTTTGCAAAGACGGGCGATTTGCGCGACGAGCTGGCCCATCTGGGCGGCATCGGGCTGTTTGCCTTCGTCGGTGAGGACGGCGGTGCCGAGCTTCACCACGAGGCGCGTTACATTTTTGAGCGAATCACTGCGCATGGGCGGGAAGTAGGTATCAGAACCGCGTGGGCAGTGTCGAGGGCGAGGCAGAAGTGGAATGTCGGCAGCGTTGAAAGCGGGACCATCTTGAATTCCCTGCGTGGCTCGGGAGCGGCCTCTGTTGTTCGTCCCCAAGCGCAAAAAGACCCGGGGAAACCCCGGGTCTTTGCGCAAAGTAGAGAACTAAAATTAGATCGAATGACCGGTGATGGTGCACTCGGCCTTGGTCGCGACGGTCTTCAAGTCGTAGGTACCGGCGGCGGGGCAAGCCGGTTTCTCGCGGATGTAGAGCGTGTCACCAAACAGGTCGCTGTCGCCAGGGGCGGCGGTGTTGACCTTCTTGTTTTCGAGGGCCCAGGTCGCTTTGGCGCCTTCGATCTGCTTGAGGTTCGCGATGCAAGCGCTCTTCTGGGAGGCTTCGCGGGCCTTGATGAAGTTCGGGATGGCGATAGCGGCGAGCAGGCCGATAATCGCAACC
>JAYVWQ010000462.1:0-2447 GCA_043785945.1 Akkermansia sp. | reverse complement strand
GCGCGTCGAATGAGTTTTCGACGACGGGTCGGATGAAGTGCGGGGCGGAAAGGCGGAGCGCGTGGGCGAGTCTCCCTCTCCCCGTTGAGGGGAAAGATTCCACGAGCCGCTAAAGCTCACGATTTTCGCCCTTGAACCTGGTAGGGCATCGCTGCCGCGATGCCCTGATCTCCCGGGCGCCGAACTCGTCGACGCTGGCCGCAGCGTGGAGCCGAAACATTGCTGCGCTCGTTGCGGTTGAAGTTTGGGCGTTGCGGCAGCAACGCCCTACCAGGTTTATGGTTAAGGAAGCCGGAAGCTTCCACCCGCCTACTTCTTCCCGATACAATACAGGTTCTTCGCCGTACGAATGAAAAGCTGGCCCTGTGAAATGGCCACGGAGGAGCGCAGGTTGTTCTCGCCCTCGTCGCCCATCGCGGCGGAGCCGAGCAGCTTGAACTGGTCGCCAGCTGCGGCCACGACGAATACGTTGGCCTTGTGATCCATGACGTAAATTTTCCCATCCGCCGCTGTGGGCGAGGACTCGAAGACGGAGCGCGTTTCAAAATCGCCGGACCAGATCACCTTGCCGTTCGACGGCTCGATGCAGAGGAGCTTCCGCTTGCCGCCATTGAGCACGAAGAATTTTCCCTCATAGAACAGCGGCGTGGGCACATCGCTGGTCACGTCGCGGTCGGTGCTCTGCCAGGCGAGGGCGGAGTCCTCCAGCTTGCCGTTGCCGCCCAGTTTCACGGCGGTGATGGGCGCGTTCTTGGGACCGCACGCCAGCACGACGCCAGCACCGGCCACGGGCGACGGGACGAGACGCCAGTGCGTGATCTTCTGCGGATTCCAAGTGCCCCAACGCCAGAGTTCCTGGCCCGTGGCGGGATTGTGTCCGGTGATGCAGTCGCCGCCGACCACGAGGATTTCCTTGCGCCCATTGTGGGTGAAAGGGATGGGAGTGCTGAAGGCTTCGAGCGATTCCGCGACGGCGTCCGCCGGGCGGATGTGTTTCCACAAATCCTTACCCGTCTTGGGATCGACCGCGAGCAGGTAGGAATCATTGTGCGCATTGCCGCGACCGTTCACCGGCACGTCGCGCTGGAGCACCTGGAGGTAGAGCCTTCCGTCGGAAAGCGTGGGGCTGGCGGAGTAGGTCCATTGATAGGCGAACGGGCCGTGGTCCTTCTGGATATTGCGCGACCAGACTTTTTTCCCGCCCACCTCAAAGCAGGCCAGCTCGCCGTTGCCGTAATAGAAATAGACGAACTGTCCGTCGGTCACGGGTGAGGGCGAGGAGAAGTTGCTCTTGTCATCCTGCGTGACGCCGGGTCCGAGATCCTGCTGCCACTTCACCTGACCAGTCTTGCGGTCGAGGCAGAGGGCCACGCGGGATTTTTTGGCGGCGTCGATGGAGTTCACGAAGACATTGTCGCCAAAGATCACGGGCGTCGCGCCGCTCGGTCCGGGCAGGGGTGCGGTCCAGGCGATGTTTTCGGTCTTGCTGAATTTCTCCGGCAGTCCCTTCTCGGGTGAGGAGCCGTCGTAGTTCGGCCCGCGCCACTGCGGCCAGTTGGCGGCGTGAACGAGCGAGGCGCAAAGCGTCGTGGCAAGGAACAGGGGCAGTGGTTTCATAAATTGTGTCGCGTGCTGTGAAAAACCGATAGCAACCTGACGGCGCAGGCACAAGGCACATTCAGGATGGATGGGCGGCACGGCCAAAGTTCGCACGGAGCGCCGAGCATTGCTCGGCCTGAAGGACACTTCTCCCCAAGCCGAGCAATGCTCGACGCTCCGAAGCCCATCATCGCGCTTGCCTGCGGCAGCCAGGAACCTTCAGCTACGCGCATGAAACTCCGCCACTTTTTGCTCCTGAGCTGGGCGCATTTTTTCAGCGCGATACTTTTGCCCGCCGCGAATCTCCCGACCGTGGTGCTGGTCAGCGGCGAAGAGGAATATCATTCGGCGGAGACGCTGCCGGCGTTTGCGAAGTTCCTCGATACGAACAGCGCGGTGAACACCATCTACCTCGAACGCAAACCCAAGCCCGACCGCATCGACGGGCTGGAGGCGCTGGAGCGAGCCGACCTCCTCATCATGTTCGCGCGGCGCATGACGCTGCCGGAGGATCAACTGCGGCGGTTCCAAAGGTATTTCGATTCTGGCAGGCCGGTCATCGGGCTGCGCACGGCCAGCCATGCGTTCCAGAACTGGCTGGCGTTCGACGCGCAGGTGCTGGGCGGAAATTACGGGAACCACTATGGCAAGGATTTGCTGCCGCGGATCGCGGTGGCTCCGGCGGCGCAGGCGCATCCCATTCTGCGCGGCGTGCCCGCGAGCTTCGTCACCGCCGGATCGCTCTACCGCAACACCCCATTGCAGACCAACACGACAACTCTGCTCACCGGCAGCATTCCCGACCACACCGAGCCGGTGGCGTGGACCCACGACTACCGGGGCGCGCG
>JAYVWQ010000461.1:0-3457 GCA_043785945.1 Akkermansia sp. | reverse complement strand
CCGGTCCGGGCTTGCTCCGCGGTTTCAAGGTCCTCGAACGACCGGATTCGTCCGCGATACTGCGCGACTTCCACCGTGGCCGGGACTTTGGTGTCCCGTAGGAGATGGTGCGCGAGGTCTGTGGCTTCTCCGTCGGTGAGGTTCATCGCCGGCATCCGGCCTGACGGACGCGATGTGAGCGGATCATTGATGAATCGCCGGAGTCCATCGACGGTCCATTTCCCCGCCATCTTCGGGAGCGGCGCCGATGCGGAGAGATTGGTCGTGGTGTTCTGCGGCGCATGACAGGCCACGCAGCCGATGTTGTGGAACAGCTTTTCACCCCGGGATGCGGCCGCACGGTCGGGCATCACTTTCCTGAAGCCTGCCTGATCGGGCGAAACGAGGTAGTGGGTCAATGCTTCCACCGCCGCAGTCCGCTCCGCTGGCGGCAAGCCGTGGAGCACGTCCGGCATGGTCGTGCCGGGCATCGTCGCGTGCGGCGCAGCGAGGTGGTCCTGCAACCACTCGGGGCTCGTCCGACCCGCAACACCCGCCAAACGCGGCGCCGCTTTCGGCAAAAGCCAAGCCGCCTGCCTGTCCGTGGCCCGATGGCAGGCGACGCAGTTCAACTCTCCCAGCAACACGCGGCCATCGGGCTGCGCGGCAGTCGAGGGTGGGACCAGCGCGGCCCAGAGACCCAGCGTCGCGATCAGCAACGATTTGCCGGGAACGCCGAGTAGCTTGGTGTTCATGCGAGAGTTCTGGTGTGCGTGGCCAAACGATTCATCTGGGCCCCGGCGGGAGTTTTTCGTTCAGGTAGGACGTCATCAATTCGCGGAGATGCAGGGTTGTGCCCGATCCCTCGCCGATGCTGTGCGAGCGGTTCGGATACGACATCAGCTGGAACCGCCGGCCGTGGCGGATGAATTCGTTCACCAGCGCTTCGACGCCCTGGTAGTGGCAGTTGTCGTCGCCGGTGCCGTGGACCAGAAGGAGGTTGCCCTTGAGCTGGCCGGCGAAGGTCAGCGGAGACCCGTTGCGGTAACCTTCGGCGTTGTCGTCCGGCAGGCCCATGTAGCGCTCCTGGTAGATCGTGTCGTAGAGGCGCATGTTGGGAACGGACGCGATGGAGATGCCGGTGCTGTAAAGTTCGGGATAACGGAGCAGGGCGTTCAGGGTCATCGAACCGCCGCCGCTCCAGCCCCAGATGCCGACGCGGGCTGGGTCCACGTAGGAGCGGGTGGCGAGGACGTGCTTCAAGGCCGCAGCCTGGTCCTGCGAGGCGAGGATGCCGATCTGGCGGTAGATGGACTTGCGCCAGTCGCGCCCACGTGGCGTGGCGGTGCCGCGGTTGTCGAAGCTCATCACGAGATAACCCTGCTGGGCCAGCATGTGGTGCCACAACTGCGAGCCGCCGCCCCAGGAATCCCTCACGGTGGATCCGGCAGGTTCGCCGTAGACGTAGATGAGGAGCGGATACTTCTTGGTCGCATCGAAGTCGGGCGGCCGGATGCACCAGGCGTCCAGTTCGACGCCTTTGGCAACGGGCACCTTGAAGAACTCGGTGGGCGGAAGCTTCAACTGGGCGATGCGTTCCTTGAGCTTCTTGTTGTCCGCCAAAACGCGCACCTGCTTGTGGTCGGGCAATGATATGAGCTCGGTCATCGGTGGCTCGTCGTGCGACGACCAGGTGTGGAAAGCCCATCGGCCGTCGGGCGAGACTTGGTAAGAATGGGTTCCGGTCTGCGATTTCGGCGTGACGCGTTGGCTGCGGCGTCCGTTAAAGCTCGACCGGTAGAGGTAACGCTGGGTCGGGTTGTCCGGCGACGCCATGTAGTAGATGCGCCCAGACTTCTCATCCACGTGGACGAGTCCGGCGATGTCGTGTTTGCCCGGTGTGGCCAGCTTCAATTTGCCGCCGTCGTGGTTGGCAATGTAAAGCTGGTCCCATCCGCCGCGTTCGCTCGGGAAGACGAACCGCTTGCCGCCGTCGATCCACTTCAGGTTCTGGTTGGCTTCAACCCACGCGGCGTCGCTGTCGGTCAGGAGGGTTCTCACCCTGCCCGTGACGGGATCGGCGAGCATCACGAGGTTGGTGTTTTGCAACCGGTTCAACTGTTGCAGGAAAACCTCCTTCGAGCCTTCGGGCCATGCGAGGTCGAAGATGTAGTGGTTACGAGGATCGCCGGGCACGTCCAGCCAACGCGTCGGGCCACCCGTGGCTTCGACGACGCCAACGCGGCAGGCGGAGTTCATTTCGCCGGTCTTGGGATACTTGATGAGCTGTGTCTTCGGGTAGAGGCCGTCGGTGTTGTTCACGAGAGCCATTTCGCGCACGCCTTCCGTATCGAGCTGCCAATAGGCGATGGACTGTCCGTCGGGGCTCCAGCGGAAGCCGTCGCGCAGGGCGAACTCCTCTTCATACACCCAGTCGAACGTGCCGTTGATGATCTCCGGAGACCTGTTCGTGGTCAGCGCGGTAATGCGGCGGCTCTGGAGATCCTCGACGTAGATGTTCCGTTCGCGCACGTAGGCCACTCGCCGGCCATCGGGGGAGAATTTTGCGAACATCAGCGTCGAGGCTTGGGCATCGCCTCCGAGCTTGAGCAACTCGTGGCTTGTCCGGTCGAGCACCCAGTAGTCGCCCCGGCTGTTCGTGCGCCAGACTTTTTTCGTGTTCGTGAAGATGAGCAGCTTCGACCGGTCCTTCGACCAGGTGTGTCCGTCGATTCCAAGGGACGCCGATTCACCGGGCGCAACGAAGTCCGCCGCCGGCACCAGGATTTCCTTCGCGCCTGTCTTCGGATCGTGACGCACCAAATCCCGGCCACCGGACGTTTCCTTCGAGCTCTCGAACGTCGTGTATCCGGAGCTGTCGTCCAGCCAACGCGCCGAGAACCCGTCGCCGCCGAAGTCGCCGGAGTCGAAGATGCGCTTGACCGTGAGCAGCGGGGCATTGGTTTTGTCCGCTGCGCCCGCGAGACCCGCTGTTGCGAGCAGCATCACCAGACCGAGCCAGCCAGCGAGCGGACGAACAAGTTTTCGAGAATGTGGAGTGTTCATTTGTCGGAAAATGTCCCATGGGGAACCCGTGGCGCGCGCTGGGCTTTCGGATGGAATCCAGTTGTGTTTCACAGTTGGTTTGAACTCACCCCACGGTCACCGGCATCAGCGTCATCGTGTCGTTGCCGAAAATATCAATCACCTTCACGGCGATGGTGTAGCGGCCCGGCTTCGGATAGGTGTGCGCGACGCTCGTCAATTCCAGGCCGCGTGACTGCCGGGTGCGGAAGCTTTGCCACTCGTTCTCGAAGATGTAGGCACCGGTCCAGCGTTCCTCGAAATCTATGAAGCCTTCGCCGGCTTGGGCGACGGCATGGGACTCAGAGGACTTTGTGCCGAAGTCTTTCGCAACCTTGATGATTTCCTTCCGGCTCTCGTAATCGAAATCCACCGCCCAGTAATCCACCCAGTC